>NZ_JBIQLE010000017.1:0-78030 GCF_044464525.1 Pusillimonas sp. | reverse complement strand
TGGGCCGCATCCTTGCCGCAATCGGCTACGCCGGCATTTCCGACCTGGATGTCTCGGGCGTAAGCCTGTGGCTTGGCGACGTGCTGGTCGCCAGCCAAGGGCAACGCCACCCCGACTACCATGAAGAAGACGGCCAGCGCGTCATGCAAGAGGCTGAAATCCCCATGCGGATCGCACTGGGCCGTGGCAATGCAAGCGAAACGGTCTACACCTGCGACTTTTCGCACGACTATGTCAGCATCAACGCCGACTATCGCTCCTGATCCGGCCGGCCGTGCGTCGAGGGCAAACTCAGCCTGAAGCACCCCGGCCCCGGCTCGCTATGTTCTTGACTTCGCTGACAAAAGCAAGTTAATATAGCAGGCTTGGCATATTGGCCAAAAATTTCATTTTGAGGTTAACCCATGTACGCGGTCATAAAAACCGGCGGTAAGCAGTATCGAGTTACCACCGGCCAAAAACTTAAGGTAGAACAGATACCGGCAGACATTGGGCAAGAAATCACCCTGGATCAGGTTTTATCCGTTGGCGAGGGCGAGCAGCTGCAAATCGGCGCTCCTTTGGTCTCCGGTGCCCTGGTCAAGGCAACAGTTCTTGCGCAAGGCCGGCATGACAAGGTCAAGATCTTCAAGATGCGCCGTCGCAAGCACTATCAAAAGCGCCAGGGCCATCGTCAGAACTACACCGAACTTCGCATCGAAGCCATCACGGCCTGATCGAACCCGGTATTGCATAGCAGGAGCTAAACATGGCACAGAAAAAAGGCGGCGGCTCTACGCGTAACGGTCGCGATTCACAGGCTAAGCGACTCGGTGTAAAAGTGTATGGTGGCCAGGCCATCAACGCCGGTTCCATCATCGTGCGCCAGCGCGGCACTCAGTTCCACCCTGGCAGCAACGTCGGAATCGGCAAAGACCACACCCTGTTCTCGCTGGTCGACGGCAAGGTCAAGTTCGGCATCAAAGGCGCGCTTAACAAGCGCACCGTGTCGGTCGAAGCAGCCGAATAAGCTTTTCGCAACGCGACAAGCCCAAAGCCCTGCCCCGGAGGCAGGGCTTTTTTGTTCTAGAATAGATTGATTCGCGCCTTGCCAGCCGCAAGGTTGCTGCAAGCCCGGCATTGTCGCCGACCGCCGCATGTCTTGCGGCCCCTGTATTTTTACTAGAAAACACTCATGAAATTCGTAGACGAGGCAACCATCGAGGTCATCGCCGGAAAAGGCGGCAATGGCGTCGCCAGCTTCCGCCGCGAAAAGTTCATTCCCAAGGGCGGACCGGACGGCGGGGACGGCGGCCGCGGCGGCAGCATCCACGCCATCGCCGACCGCAACATCAACACGCTGGTCGATTTCCGCTACGCCCGCTTGCATCGCGCCAAAAACGGCGAAAACGGACGCGGCTCCGACCAGTACGGCGCAGCTGCGCCGGATATTGTGCTGCGCGTGCCTGTGGGCACCACTATCCTCGACGCCGATACCGGCGAGCAGCTATTCGATCTCGACCGCCACGACGAAAAAGTCACCTTGGCGGCCGGCGGCGAGGGCGGCATGGGTAATCTGCATTTCAAATCCAGCACCAACCGGGCGCCCCGGCAATTCACCCCCGGCAAGCCTGGCGAGCAACGCAAGTTGCGCCTCGAGCTAAAAATCCTGGCCGATGTGGGCCTGCTTGGCCTTCCCAATGCCGGCAAATCCACACTGATCAGCAAGATATCCAATGCCCGCCCCAAGATTGCCGACTATCCCTTCACCACCCTGCACCCCAATTTGGGCGTGGTGCGCACCTCTGCCGCACGCAGCTTCGTGGTCGCCGATATTCCGGGCCTGATCGAAGGAGCCTCCGAGGGCGCCGGGCTGGGTCATCTATTCCTGCGCCATTTGTCGCGCACCCGCGTCCTGCTTCATCTGGTTGACGTCTCGTCGCCCGATCCCGACATCGACCCGATACCTCAGGCAGCGGCCGACGCGCGCGCCATCGTGGAAGAATTACGCCTTTACGACGCCGATCTTTACGCCAAGCCTCGCTGGCTGGTGCTCAACAAGCTTGACATGGTCGCCGACCCCGAGGGCCTCACCCAACAACTATGCGCCGAGCTGGAGTGGGACGGTCCGGTATTCGGCATATCCGCGTTGTCGGGCGAGGGCACGCAAGCCTTGATCTGGAAGCTGCAAGATTGGCTCGACCAGCAAAAAGCGCTCGAACAACGCAAGGAAGACGTCGCAGCAGGCAAGCCCGTCGAGGACGACCCGCGCTTTGATCCCTCCCGCGGCGCTTCTCCGTCTGATTAAGCCCCCGTTCACAGGCCATAGTTAAAATAGCCGATTCGTCGCGGCGCCAGGCCGTTCGTTCAATCACAGTGGGTTCCGCCCGATGTCCGCCGCCACTAATAACAAGCCGGTCGTTCCTCAATCCAAGCGCCTCGTCGTGAAGGTCGGCTCTTCCCTTGTCACCAACGAAGGGCGCGGGCTGGACCAGGCGGCGGTGGCTCAATGGGCGGCACAAATCGCCGCCTTGCATGCTTTGGGAAAACAAGTTGTTCTGGTCTCCAGCGGAGCCATCGCCGAAGGCATGGCCCGGCTTGGCTGGGCGCGCCGGCCCAACACCATGCATGAACTGCAGGCGGCCGCGGCGGTGGGTCAAATGGGCTTGGTCCAGGCCTACGAAGTGGCGTTCGCCGACCATGGGCTGCGTACCGCACAAATATTGCTCACCCACGAAGACCTTTCCGACCGCAGGCGCTATCTCAACGCCCGCAGCACGCTGTACACATTGCTGAGCCTTGGAGTGGTGCCGATCGTCAACGAAAACGACACCGTGGTTACCGATGAAATCCGCCTGGGCGACAACGACACGCTTGGCGCCTTGGTCACCAACCTGATCGAAGCCGAAACGCTGATTATCCTTACCGATCAAACAGGCCTATACAGCGCCGATCCTCGCAAAGACCCATCGGCACAGATGATCGGCACGGCTCAGGCAGGCGACCCGGCCTTGGAATCGATGGCGGGCGGCGCGGGCAGCGGCATCGGAACCGGCGGCATGCTGACCAAGGTGCTGGCGGCGAAGCGCGCGGCCAATAGCGGCGGCAGCACCATCATCGCTTCGGGACGCGAGCCGGATGTCTTGTTGCGACTGGCCGACGGCGAACGCATTGGCACCGAACTGCGCGCCTTGCTTCCGGTGCGCTCGGCCCGCCAAAGATGGTTGGTGAATCAACTTCGCATGCGCGGAAGAGTGATGCTGGACGACGGCGCCGTCAAAGCTTTGACCCAGGGGCACAAAAGCCTGCTCCCCATTGGGGTCATCGCCGTCGAAGGCGAATTCGAACGCGGCGATGTGGTGGCTTGCATCGATGAGCATGGCATCGAGTATGGCCGGGGGCTAATCAACTATTCGGCCAACGATGCGCGCCGCATTATGCGCCAGCCCAGCAGCAAGATCGCTGAGATACTGGGCAGCATGTCGGACACCGAACTGATCCACCGCGACAATATGGTTTTCAACCACCGTCCCACGAAGGCGTAATCTTGACCGCTTCACGGTCCGCCCGCCATCGGCGGCAAAAACAGCCTACAACCGGATGCCGGCGGTAAACATATAGCCCCGGTTGTGTATCGACCGGACCGGCAGCTCTGCCCCGTGCCCGGCCACCTTACGGCGCAGGCGGCTGACCAGCACCCCCAGCGTTGAGCGCGCGGCGGCACTGTCGGGCTGATGGCGACCCAGGGCCTGCAACAGCTCGGCATGCGAAGCCGCCTGATTGGCTTGCTGAACCAGGCCCAGCACAAACTGGCGTTCGGCCGAAGTGAGCCGAACAAGCCTCCCCGCAGGCGTCTCAAGCACCCAGCCCTGATCTTTCAGAGCCCAGAAACCCGCTTCGGTGTCCGAGTCGCAAGGCACACCCTTTGGCGCACCAGAGGTGGGCTCGCAACGTTCGAGCCGACGCTTCAGGCTATGCAGAGACAATGCCAGAATCTGGGGTGAGGAAGTACGGGGGCACCAGATGTCCACCCCCAGTTGCAAGGTGGTTGCAAGCGTAGCGTCGTCGCAGGCATCAATGCATGCCAGCACCCCCACTTGCGGCGTCGCCGCCAGAATGCTGGCCGCCGAACGGTTCAATGGAGCACTTGCCGCCAACACCGCCAGGACGGGGTCCCTGGTATGCGACGCCAGCTCTAGTTCGCGCCGCAGGCTCAAGCGAAGGGCTGCCGTATCCGGGCAATGGCAAAGCCGATAACCATGCTCGGCCAAAGCTTGCTCGTGTGCCGGCAAATCGGGAGCGGAGTCGGGAGTATAGAAAAGAACTGCAGGACCCATGGTTGCATGACCTTCCGGCATAGCAAAGCAAAGATTGTTACTTGATTTTACATTAAATTATTTCAAACGTATTAATGAATATCTCCAATGTGATTGAATAAGCCGATTCAATCACGTATGTGAATACGTTTGCCGATCGACTTCGTTTTGCCAGAGGGCTGCGTCAGATGACGCAAGCTGAATTGGCGCGTGCCTGCGGTATCTCGCAGGGCGCCGTAGCTAATTATGAAAGCAATGCCCGCCGGTTCCCCAAAGCCATATTCCGCCTGGCCTCGGTACTGAAAGTTAGCGCCCAGTGGTTGGCCGAAGGGGTCGGGCCAATGGATCACGATTCCCCCATGCTGGCTGGTTCTCGCTACGGCCTGGCCGACGGCAACCCGGAACCGCCGGTGCTCGATTGGCCGTTTCGCGATATTTCGCCTGAAATATATTGGTCACTTACCGAGACCGATCGCAATCTGGTCGAAAACACGATCGCCGGCCTGATCGCCTCACTCATCCAAAAGTCGTAGGCAGGCAAGATCAGTTAAAAAGGCCGGCTCTTGCGAACCGGCCTTGGCGTCTTGCTGAAGAATGATGCTATTGAACTGCGTACAAAAACAGCTCGACGCGGCGGTTCATGGCGCGGCCTTCAGCGGTATTGTTGTCTGCAACCGGATTGCTTGGCCCGCGCCCCTCGACCATCAAGTTGGCCGGCGCCACGCCTTTGCTGCCAATATAGTTGGTAACCGCCTGCGCCCGATTTACCGAGAGGGTCTGGTTAACGGATGCCGGGCCCGTACTGTCGGTGTAGCCAATGGCCTTGGCACGCAGCTCTGGGTGCTGGACCAGAGCACGGGCCACGCTGTCCAGTACCGGCAGAAGCTCAGGTTTGAGATCATATTTGCCCGTGTCGAACGATACGTGGCTGGGGATATTGACCTTCAAAGTGCCGTCGGGCATCTCGATGACATCAATGCCCAGATTGCTGGCGCCAGACTGCTGCACATCTTGCTTCACACCCGACCAGTTATACCCGGCGATGCCGCCTGCCACCGCCCCAATGCCGGCGCCAATCAAAGCTGCCTTGCTGCTGTCTCCGATCAAAACCCCCAATCCTGCCCCGAGTGCCGCTCCGGCCCCGGCGCCCGTGGCAGTGCGGCCGCCCGTACTCATTCCACTCATGCTTTCATTGACGCTTGCGCAGCCGGCCACCAAGGCCACGGCGGACAAGCATGCAGCCATGCGGGTCAATCGCGTAGATTTGTTCATTTTTGATTCTCCTTGTCGTTAACAAAACTCTCCCAGCCGTCCTATGCTAGCAAGGCCAGGGACTCACAAATGTAACTGTTGGATTCACCACGGGGCGGACCCCGCGTACCGGACCATCAAGTATGAGCCATACACATTGAAGGCGGTTTGCTTATTGCAACGTTCTTGACACTTATTTAAAAGGTGACGCCGTTGGCGCTATTTATCGGGCGCGTTCCAGCACTTTGCTATAGCGCGACATGGCATAGCAAAAAACGAAATAAATGCCCGCAATGAACAAGTAGGCCTCGGTGCTGAAACCCTGCCATTGAGGGTCGGCGATAGCCGCCTTCGCCGCCTGGGTAAGATCGAAGATGCCGATGATCATGACTAGAGAAGTGTCCTTGAACAATGAAATGAATATGCCTACGAGCGGGCCGACCACAACTGTCAGCGCCTGCGGCAAGATCACGCTTCCCATCGATTGCCAATAACCCAGCCCCAACGATGCGGCCCCCTCGTATTGACCTTTGGGTATGGCCTGCAAGCCCCCCCTTACGGTCTCGGCAACGTAGGCGGCGGCGAACATGATGATGGCGACCTGGGCTCTGAGCAGCTTGTCGATGGAGAGCCCCTCGGGCAGGAACAAGGGCAGCATTACCGACGACATGAACAGCAGGCTGATCAGCGGCACGCCGCGGATCAGTTCGATATACACCACGCAAAGAGCCTTGATGGCAGGCAGTTCCGAGCGGCGTCCAAGCGCCAGCAGTACACCCAGCGGAAAAGCCCCCGCCACACCGAAAACGGCCAGCATCAGCGTCAAGGGCAAGCCACCCCAAAGGCGATTTTCAACCGGCGCCAAGCCGAACACGCCGCCCCACATCAATACTCCCGCACAGGCAAGCGCCACCACCCAAATGCCCGCCAGCCAGGCGTGCCAGAACCGGCGCAGGCAGGTGCAAACAACCAGGGCGATAAGAATAAAAGTAGCAAGCAATGGCCGCCATTGTTCGTCGTAGGGATAGATGCCGAACAGAATCAGCCTATGCTTGTGGGCGATGAACGACCAGCACGCGCCCGAGGCGGCGCGGCACTCCGACGCAGAGCCAGCCCGGAAATTTGCATCGATGAGCAGCCACTCTACAGCCGCCGGCACAGTCATTAGCAGCAACCAAACCACCAATGCCGTCAACAAAGCATTCAGGGGCGTCGCGAAAAGCCCGTCGGCAAGACGCCGAAAAACAGACTTGCGAGCAGAGTGCGCCGAAATAGCGCTTGCATGCCCGGCCATATCAGCGCTCCACCAAGGCGATGCGCCGGTTGTACCAGTTCATCAGCACCGAAATTGAAAGACTGACAGTCAGGTAGGCGGCCATGATGATCATGACCCCCTCCACGGCCTGTCCTGTCTGATTCAATGTGGTGTTGGCAATGGACACTATGTCCGGGTAGCCGATGGCAACGGCAAGCGAGCTGTTCTTCGTAAGGTTGAGATACTGGCTTGTCATGGGCGGAACAATAACCCTCAACGCCTGTGGCAATACGATCAGGCGCAGCACCTGCGCCGGGGCAAGCCCCAGAGCACGGCCCGCCTCCCATTGGCCGCGGCCAATGGCCTGGATTCCCGATCGCACCACTTCGGCGACGAACGCCGTGGTGTACAGCACCAGCCCAATCAGCAAGGCCGCAAATTCAGGGCTTAGGGTAAGGCCGCCCTGGAAATTGAACCCCTTAAGCTCGGGCGACTGCCATTGCATCGAACCGCCGGTACCGACCCAGGCGATTACCGGCAAGGCCACAAGCACAATCCCGGCACCCCAGGCGGGCATCGCAACGCTGCCGCCCCTCTTTCGCCTTCTCGCCGTCCACAGCCCGTAGGCGGCATACAACACCAAAGATGCCGCCGCCACCCAGGCCAACACGCCGATGGACTCGCCCTGAACCCAGGGAATCGCCAACCCGCGGTTCGACAGATACACCCCGGGAAGAGGGTTGAAAGCCTGGCGCGGACCAGGCGTGCTTTCGGTGATGAGGGCATACCAGAACAGCAGATGCAAAAGCAACGGTACATTGCGCATAAGCTCGATATAAGCCCCCGCCACGCCTGTCACGAGCCAATTGCGCGATAAGCGCGCAAGGCCCAACATGGTGCCAAGCAGCGTGGCGGCGATGATGCCTATTGCGGCGACGCGCAAAGTATTCAATACGCCGACCCAAAGAGCCCGGCCATAGGTATCGTTCGGTGAGTAGGCGACCACGCTCTCGCCGATCGCAAAGCCGGCCTCGTCTCCAAGAAAACCGAAGCCTGTGGAAATATTGCGCGCCTGCAGGTTGGCCAGGGTATTGGCCACGAGAAACCACACCGCCAACCCCACTGCGGCCAGCAACAAGGCTTGATATACAAGCGGCCGCAAACGCCGGCCGTACTTTACACGTGGCGGCCGGCGCGATGATGAAGAAGATGCTGAGGAGGTCATGGCAACTTTTGCTAGTGTGTTGTCAACACTAAATAGGACAGCCGCAACGGCCAATTCGATACGGTTCCCCGGCAAGATATCACATTCATCCCAGACCAACCCCCAGCCCCCGGCCCTATGGGTTCGGGCGGAGTGTACGGCGCGGGCAAAACTATTAGGGTAAGCACCCAAAGCCAATGCCGGCCGAAGACGCGAGAATCGGAACACGCCACAATCAAGCCTTGTTACCTGCCGCTGAGCTTGGCGTAGCTTACTTGTTACCAATTACTACAAAAATAAGTCGCCGCATAGGCGATAACAAATTATTTAATGGAGACAACCTTGAGCACCACTATCATTCCACCCAAATCAGGCGAATCGTTCATCGTACGCAAAGGACAACGAATACGGGTGTCCGATATCGAAGGCCACCAGGTAGCCGATTTTGTTTGCTTCAACCTTCATGATTTTTCCGAGTTTCTGTCTCAGGCCGACACCCGGGTCAATCAATCCGGACGCATCAGCACAGGAGACTACCTGTTCTCGAACCTGAAAAACCTCATGTTCGAGATTGTCGACGATAAGGTTGGCGTGCATGACCTCTACTATTCACCGTGCAACAGCTACCTGTACGAGCATGTCTTCAAGGTGGGGCCGCGCAATGGCTGCTACGAAAACCTGGCCATGGCGCTCGAGCCCCATGGCATCGGCAAAGGCTATGTGCCCAACCCCCTGAATATCTTCATGCACACAGTTATCGACGAGAACTACAAGCACAGCATCAAACTGCCGTATTCCAAACCAGGCGACTACATCGAGTTGCGCGCGCTAATGGACTGCCTGGTGGCCATTTCCAGTTGCGCTGAAGACATCACAGAGTGCAACGACTACAACTGCACAGCCATCCAGGTGGACGTTCTCGATAACTAAAACTGTACGTCCACAACCTTCGCCCCCAAGGAGGAATTTCATGGAACGCTCTGGACAGCCTGTTTCCGGTCCCACGTGGCCGGCCGTCAAGTTTGTTGTTTTCAGCCTCATCGGCATCATCGCGTTTTTTGTCCCATTCACCATAGGCGAGACCCGCTCCATTCCCATCGACCTGATCTCCCGGTCGCTACTTGGCGCACTGCCAACCGGTATTGCCATTTACGCACTGCTGCTCATGCTGATAGGGGCTCTGTTGCCCTTTTTCAACGATAGCTGGAAGGAGAGTCGGTTCGAAGCCGTCTACACCTTGATCAAAATCGTCGGGTTCATTGCCGGCGTCCTGATCATGTTCAACACCGGACCCGAGTGGCTCCTGGAAGAACACATAGGGAAGTTTCTTTTTTTTGAACTGGTGTTGAGCATCAGCCTGATTGTTCCGATTAGCGCCATCTTCCTGCAGTTTCTCACCGGCTATGGCCTGATGGAGTTTTTGGGCGTGCTTTTTCAACGCATCATGCGCCCGATCTGGAAGGTGCCCGGGCGATCGGCCATCCATGCCATCACGTCCCGCTTTGCAAGCCTGATCGTGATCTACCTGATGGTAAGCAACGACTACAAGCACAACAAGCTCAGCCAGCGCGAGGCCGTCATCATCGCGACAGGCTTCATCGCCGTTGAGATCCCCTTCATTATCATCATGGCCCGGACGCTGGATATCATGGAGTACTTCCCCATGTTCTTTCTGGTTGCCATGATCACCACCTACTTGGTAACCGCCATCCTGGTTCGATTCTGGCCCCTCAGCCGTGTGCCCGATACATACCATGACCCCAGCCAGGCCATGCCGGAAGACACCGTCGAGAGCCAAATCATGCGCGGTGCCTATACCCAGGCCGTAGATGTCTCGTCGCGTGCGACGTCCTTGGGCACCGGTATCCTGGATCAGCTCAAAGGCGCCTTTTTAATGGCTACCAGCGTGCTTCCGGCGATTCTCGCCATTGGCATAGCCTGCATGCTGATTGCCGAGCGTACGCCCATCTTTGACTATCTGGCGTACATTTTTTATCCGATCACTTTGCTGCTGCAAGCTCCTGAGCCCATGCTCACTGCCAAAGCGGTCTCGTTGGGCATTACCGAAATCCTTTTGCCGGCCCTGATCGTGGTAGAGGCGACACTGGCAACCAAGTTCATTGTGGGCGTCGTCAGCATTTCGGGAATATTGTTTTTCTCGACCAGCATTCCCTGCGTGCTATCGTCAAGCATTCCGCTCAGTGTGGGAAAAATGGTGCTGATCTGGTTCTTGCGCACCCTTATTAGTCTCGTCATCGCCATACCGATCACACTACTGCTATTCTGATCTTTGGGCGCAATCCGATCTTCCGGTGTCAAGTCAGCTTAGCGCGGCCTGACACCGGGCTCACTCAGCCCTTCATGACTCCAACGTCTCGCCCACATCGCGCGAGATTCCAGCCCAACACGCGGCGGTTGCACCAGCTCATCGGCACGGCGTAGCCAAGCTGACGGTGCGACAGGAACCCTTGGAGCAAGTTATCATAATCACCATCTAGTGCGCCTCCTGCGCCGCGCTTCCTTCACCTTCCCGTGCCCATGATCGAGTTCCAACATGTGTTCAAGTCCTACGGACGAAGCCGAAACATACTTTCGGACATTAATTTCCGCGTCGAACCAGGCGAGTTCGTCTTCGTGTCGGGGCCCTCGGGCGCAGGCAAGTCAACCCTGCTCAAACTTATCGGCGGGCTGGAGCCGGCCAGCCGTGGCGCCATCTCGGTCAACAATCAGCGCATAGACAGGATGCCGCCCCGTGCGCGTCCCTACCTGCGAAGGGCAGTCGGCATCATTCTTCAAGACACCCACCTGCTGTACGACCGCAACGCCATCGAGAACGTCTTGCTGCCGCTCAAGGTCCTGGGGCTTGAAAGCCGCCTGGCCGCCACCCGAGCGCGGGCGGCGATCGAAAAAGTGGGCCTGTCAGGCAAAGAAGACATGAACCCCATTGAGCTTTCGGGCGGGGAACAGCAGCGCCTTGCGATCGCTCGCGCCATCGTCAATCGGCCCGCCATCCTCATCGTCGATGAGCCCACCGCCAACCTGGATCACGAAACCGCGCGGCGCATCATGGACGTATTCAGGGATTTCAACCGTGTGGGCGTCACCACGCTGCTGGCCTCGCACGACCGCGAGCTCATGGCATCATACGCCAACCGCACTTTCCTGATTGACCATGGAAAGTTCAACGACAAAAAAGGGGCGGCGGCATGAGGCGCTGGCTTAGACAACATCGCTATGCACTGGCTGTAGCCGCACGACGACTACTCGCCCAGCCGTTTTCCTCGCTGGCCAACCTGCTGGTTATCGCCCTTACTCTTACTGTTCCCATACTGGGCGCGGCCATCCTGATTACAGCGCAACCCGTGGCCAAGCAACTTTCTGTGTCGCCCGAGATGACCATCTTCCTGTCGCCTGGGGCCAACGCAGAGGCGGGCACCCAGCTCTCGCAGCGCCTGAAAACCGACTTCGCAGACGACGTGGCCTCCGTTACGCTGGTGCCTCGTGAGCAGGCTCTGGCCAAGTTCAAGGCGAACCCCAACTGGTCTCAGGCGCTGGCCGCTCTGCCTTCCAACCCGTTGCCCGATGCGATGGTGGTCACATTGCACGATCATCCGAACCTCGCCAGTCATGCAGACGCTCTGGCTACCCAGTGGCGACAATGGGAGCAGGTCGATCTGGTGCAACACGACAGCGCTTGGGTCCAGCGGCTGGAAGCCATTCTGCGCTTTGCTCGCATCGGGCTGGTTCTATTGGCAATGGGCGTGGCCCTGGTGGTGCTGGCGACAGTTTTCAACACAGTGCGCATGCAGGCGCTTACCCAACGCGAAGAAATCGGCGTGGCCCGCCTGGTGGGAGCAACCGAAGCTTTCGTGCGCCGGCCTTTTTTATACCTTGGCGCGCTTACCGGCCTGACGGCGGGGCTGGCCGCCATCGCGTTGGCGTGGTTTGCGCTGATGCCCCTGAACACCGCCCTGGCCCGCTTGGCCCAAAGCTACGGCACCAGTCTGGCGCTGCGCATGCCTGATTCAATCGATCTGGCGCTGGCAGTCGTAGTGGTGGCGATACTTGGCGCGCTGTCCGCCCGCTGGTCGGTCACGCGCAACACACAGTTCTGATGCCGCGCGCCATGCCCCATCAGGCCGGGCCGGCCGATTTTGCCACGAACGTCGTTAAATGGCAGCGCGCCCATGGCAGGCACGGCCTGCCATGGCAAAACACCTCTGACCCGTATCGGATCTGGCTGTCCGAGATCATGCTGCAACAGACGCAGGTTGCAACGGTGATCGCCTATTACGAACGATTCCTGCAACGTTTCCCGCATGTACGGGCGTTGGCGGACGCCAGCCAGGAAGAGGTCATGCCCTACTGGGCGGGCCTTGGCTATTACGCCCGCGCCCGCAATCTTCATCGCTGCGCGCAGGTAATCCGTGACACCTGGGGCGGCGAGTTTCCTCGAGACTCCACCGATATTGTGACGCTGCCCGGCATAGGCCGCTCGACGGCGGCCGCCATCGCGGCATTTGCGCACGGCGAACGCAGCCCTATCATGGACGGCAACGTAAAACGCGTATTCACGCGTTATTTCGGCATCGAAGGCGATACGTCGACGCGGGCGGTGGAGCAGTTGCTGTGGCAAACAGCAGAAGAAGTGCTCGAAGCGGCGCCCGCCCAGTTGGACATGAAGGCCTATACCCAGGGCCTGATGGATCTGGGCTCTGGAATCTGCACGCGCGGTCGGCCGGCTTGTGAAGCCTGCCCCATGGCATCGGGTTGCTGGGCGCGGGCTCATGGCCGACAGCTCGATCTGCCTACGCCGAAACGCCGCAAGAGGCCGCAGGAACGTTCTTGTTCAATGCTCATCCTGGAAAACACGGGCTCAATCTTGCTGCAGCAACGGCCCTCTTCGGGCATTTGGGGCGGGCTGCTAAGCTTGCCGCAGTTCGATTCGTACGAGCTGCTTGAAAGCACCTGTGCCGGCTGGGGCTTGTCTTTGGCGCCGGCTCAGAAGATGGCCGCACTTTCGCATGCGTTCACACACTTCAAGCTGCATATTGAGCCTTGGCTGGTGGTTGGCGACAGCCAACTGGTCATGGAACTGGCTGCCGACCATCTGTGGCTGCCGATCTCCGAACTACCGGGGGCTGCACTGCCTGCGCCTGTGCGGAAACTTCTGGAGGGGGTTTATGCACCGAACTTGTTTGATGCCGATTCCCCTGACGCCGTCTCGCTTGACGCCAGCCCGGTCGAACCTAATGATTAAGCTGTCTGCTTTTGCGTACGAGTCTAATTATTAGGCTGCTTATTGAGCTATTTTTTGCGTTGTTTCGTATTACTGGACGCGCCTTGGTTTGAGTTTTTAAGGAGCTGCGGGATGGGCGGGTATTTGAGCACCGCTCCCTGCGGCCCGGCTTCGCCGGGCTTCCCTCATACTTCTCATTTTCGGGGCGCTCGCAAAACTCGCGGGCGGCGGACCATGGTCCGCCAAGCTTGCCCGCTCAAACACGTTGCGAGCTTGCCTCCCCGAAAATGGGAAGTACTCGGCTTGGTCGGACGGCGCTCAAATACCCGCCCATCCCGCAGCTCTTAGATTCGTGGCTCGCTGGCTTTTTAGATCCTTGCCCTCATGGCACCTAGGCCCCAGTGCGCTGGATCGAGAAGGCGAAGGCCCGGACGAAGCGGACAGGCGTGCCCGAAGGGCCGGTCGCCTCCGCCGACAGCCAGAGCCCCCCGCAGCGCAAAGACGTCTTAAGAGCTAACGTCTCTCACCACACCGCAGAAACAACTTAAGAACCTGCTGCGCAGAAAAACTCACCGCCGAACCGGCCGCCAAGTACTGATATTCATCAATATCCCGCAGGCAATTCCCAACGTCAGCAAAGCCGTCCCCCCATAGCTCATGAACGGCAGGGGCACGCCGACAACCGGCAGTATCCCCATCACCATCCCCATGTTCACGAACACATAGACAAAGAACATCATCGCCATCGCCCCCGCCAGCAGGCGGCCGAACTGCGTATTGGCTCGAACCGCTATGGCCAGGCCGCGCAGTATCAATAACCCGTACAGCACCAGCAACATGATGCCGCCGTAAAGGCCAAATTCTTCTGCATAGACCGCGAAGACGAAGTCGGTGGTGCGTTCGGGGATGAAGTTCAGGTGCGATTGCGTACCCTGCATATAACCCTTCCCGTAAATACCGCCCGAACCTATGGCGATCATCGACTGTATCGTATGAAAGCCTTTGCCCAGCGGATCAGTACCAGGGTTAAGCAAAGTACATACACGGTGCTTCTGGTAGTCGTGCAGTACTACCCAATCAACGTCAGGCCGGCAGATCTGATCCTCGAAATAAACCACCGTGCCCAAAGAGACCGCCACCACTACGAAAGCAGGGGCAAGCAGCTTGAACGAAAGCCCTCCGAAATAGATAACGCAGAAACCGGACGTGAACACCAGCAGCGCCGTACCCAGGTCGGGCTGCAGCACGATCAAAGCAAAAGGAATGGCAAGCAGCACCGCCGCTGCCAGGAAATCGATGACGCTGATCTTGCCTTGGTGGCGGTGGAAGTACCACGCCAACATCATCGGCGCAGCGATCTTCATCATTTCGGATGGCTGTATTCGGATCATGCCCAGGTCGAGCCAACGCGTGGCCCCCTTGCTGGTTTCGCCGAAAAACTCAACGCCAAGCAGCAGAAGCAGGCCCACGGTATAAAACCACGGCGCAAGCTGCATCAATCGAGGCAAAGGTATAACCGCCACGACCCACATTGCGAAAAAGGCAAGTAAGAAATGCCGCGACTGATCGGCGAAGCGCCAGTCGGTACCGCCCACCGCCGAATGCATGATGGTCAAGCCCAGAAGACTCATCAGGACCAAGATGGCAAGCAAAGGCCAATCGAGGCTACGCAGAGCCTTCAGGGCGCCATAAAGCAGAATCTTCATGACGGCTCCGCAGGGCTCGCGGCTTGCTCTTGCTCTTGCTCAGCAGCTGGAACAGTTCGCGCCAAACTCCGTCCTTGCCTTGAGACCCGCTTGGGATCGAGCCAATAGTCAAAGACGGTGCGCGCGATGGGGGCGGCAACCGTCGCACCCCAACCACCGTTTTCAACGATCAAGGCCAACGCAATTTTGGGATTATCGACCGGCGCAAAGGCCATGAACAGAGCATGATCGCGCAGCCTTTCTTCGATCTCGGCAGCATTGTATTTTGCGCCGCGCAAGCTGTACACCTGGGCTGTACCGGTCTTGCCGGCCGCTTCGTACTCGGCGTCGGAGAAGGCGCGGCGGGCCGTGCCCGTCTTGAGCACATCCACCATGGCCTCACGCACAACCTTGAGGTTCTCGGGCTTGAGGTCGATGACATGAGTCGGCTCTATGGACGTGGGAATCGTGTCGCCGGTTTCGGGATTGCGGATCTTGCTGACCAGATGGGGCTTCACATAGCTGCCGCCATCAGCCAAGACAGCGGTCGCCTGTGTAAGCTGCAACAGCGTGAAGGCGTTGTACCCTTGGCCCACAGCCACGGAAACCGTTTCGCCCGCATACCAGCGCTGCTGCTCGGGCTTGCGGTAGTTTTCGCGTTTCCAATCTGTGGACGGCAGGACGCCGCGCCGCTCGCCGTCCAGATCGATACCGGTAAGTTGGCCGAAGCCAAACTGCGCGCTGAAATCATGCAGCGCGTTCACGCCCATTTCGGGGCCCAGCGAATAAAAATAGGTATCTGACGACACGACTATGGCGCGATGCATGTTCGTTGGGCCGTATACGGCGCCGCCGGCATTGCGAAAACGCTGGCCGCCCAACTCGTAGTAGCCGGGGTCGGGAATGCGCAAGTTCGCCGAGCGCACGCCCAGCTCGAGGGCGGCCAGCGCGACGAAAGGCTTATAGGTGGAGCCTATGGGATAAGTGCTGTATAAGGGCCGGTTGATCAGTGGATAATCGGGCGATTCGTTCAACTCGCGCCAACTTTCCACATCGATGCCGTCGACGAAAAGATTCGGGTCGAACGACGGCGCCGAGACGAAGGCCAGAATTTCGCCTGTGCCCGGCTCAATCGCCACAAGTGCGCCGCGTCTGCCTTCGAACTGCGCTTCGGCAATTTTCTGCAGGCCGATATCGAGCGACAGCATCAGGTCTGAACCGGGCACAGGGTCGGTCCGATTCAGTGTGCGCACCGGTCGGCCTGAAGCCGTCACCTCTACCTCTTCGACCCCGGTTCTGCCATGCAGGACATGCTCCCAGGTTTTCTCGATGCCCTTCTTGCCTATGATGTTGGTGCCTCGGTAGTTGCCCAATTCGCCATCTTCTTCCAGCCGGGTCATGTCGCCTTCCGATAGGCGCCCTACGTAGCCGAGAACATGTGCAGCGGACGCTCCCTGCGGATACTCCCGCACCCAGCGGGCCTTCAGCTCGACACCGGGAAACTTGTAGGCGTGGGCCGCAAACCACGACGCCTCGAGATCGCTGAGGTTATTGCGAAGGATGACACTGGAATAACGGCCCGATTGTCCCCACGCCTGTTGGAATCGGCGCCGCTGGTGCGGGCTGATGTTGACAATGGGGTTGAGCTCTTGAAGCAACGCATCGATGTCCTTGACGTTGGCGGGCACGACTTCAAGTGTGTAGTCACGGTAATTTCTGGCCAGAACCTCGCCATTGCGATCCAGAATTTCCCCTCGGCGCGGCGGGATGGGTACCACGGCAATGCGGTTTTTATCGGCGCGGGCCGCAAAACCCTCGTAGCGCTCGACCTGCAAATACCACAGGCGGCCGGCCAGCCCAAAAAAACATGCCAAGGCGAATATACCGGCAACCCATACGCGGAGCAGTATGCGGCGCTTCTGATGCAAGGTGGTGCGCTTGTACTCGAACATGGCCTGTCCGCTACGCCGCGCCGGCGTCTATTTCGTCCTGTCGCCGCTGCGGCAAGTGGAGCAAAATATCGGCCAACGGCCAGAGAGCCACGGTGAATACCGCCGACCACAGCCATGCCCAGCCCGCCCATTCACCCGCAATCCAGGCGTGAACCAGCCGCGCAGCGGCCTCGGCGGCCACAACCACCGGCAGTATATGCACAGCCTGCGCCAGGGCGCTGAACCGCTGCAGCCGCCGCGCCAGCACAATGACGCCGTATGCCGCCAGCACGTAGGTGAATGCCTGCTCACCCAGCAGGCCGGCGTCGTGAACATCCATTAGCAAACCGAAGATGAAAGCGGTGGTCAGGCCGATTCGGCGCGGCTCGTTGACGCTCCAGAACAGGATCACCAGCAGCAGCAGGTCGGGGGCGGGTTGCCACAAGCGCCAGGGCAGCAACGAGATCAGCCAAACCAGGATAATGGTGAACCAGATGAACAGCCAGCCCGACGGCCGGCGAAACGGCGTTGTGTCGATGGGCTCGAGCGAACTGAGCGGCCTGCGCTGAACGGGAAGCCCCGGGCGGCCTGAGCCTGCCGGGCGATGCTTATCCATCGGCTTCGTCCTTTACTGCTTCAGACAGGGTGGGCTCGACTCTAAGCACCAGAAAATGGCGATAGCGCTCTGGATGGGACAGCGGCGTTGCGACCGCCTTGGAGAACCCAGAGGCATTGTCGCGCTGGATTTCATCCACCTTGGCCACAGACAACCCCGCAGGAAACAAACCGCCCACGCCGCTGGTTACCAGCACGTCTCCGGGCGTGATGTCCGTTTCGTTGGTCAAGTAACGCACCTCGACCTTGCCGCCTGGATGACCGCCAAACGCGATCAGGCGCAAGCCGTTGCGCAAGACCTGCACAGGTATCGACACTTTTTCGTCGGTAATCAGGGCCGCCTCCGAGGTAAACGGTGTAACCCGCACGATCTGCCCCACCACCCCGCCTTCGTCGATGACGGGCATTCCGGACATGATGCCGCTGTTCCTTCCTTTATCGAAGACCAGATGCCGGGTAAAGACATTGGGAGGCTCGTACAGAACCTCGACCGCCACCGACGGCTGGACCACCATGTCGGCCACGCTAAGCAGGCGGCGCAACTGTTGATTTTCAGCCGATAGCTGGGCCGCATGCGTGGCGATCTGCGCCAGTTCGATACGCTGGCGCTGAAGCGCCTCTTTCTCGGTGCGCGCCGTGGATGCGGCGTCGGTCCAGTTGCTGACTGCGGAAATGGCATCGCGCGGCATCATGACCGCGCGCTGAAAGGGATAAAGCGCCACCGAAACCGCTTCTCGGGCCGGATCAAGCACACGCCAGCGCGCATCGATGACGATCAGGGCCAGGGACAAGATCACGAAGACAAACAGCCGAAACTCCGCAGTCGGCCCACGCTTGAATAGCCTGATCGTCGCTTGCTCTTGCATTGTATGTTGAGCCTGCCTGGAAACACGCCCGGCGGCCTGGGCCTGTTAATGCTGGAAATAACCGCGTCGCTCCGGCGCTATGGCCGGGCGCCCGCATCAATCATAAATGAAAACGGTGCCAAGCCTCTCGAGGTGCTCGAGGGCTTCGCCGCAACCGCGCACCACGCAGGTGAGCGGATCTTCGGCCACCACGACCGGCAGGCCGGTTTCTTCTTGAAGCAAACGATCGAGGTCGGCCAGCAACGCGCCGCCGCCTGTCAGGGCAATGCCTTTATCGGTAATATCGGCGCCCAGTTCGGGGGGGGTTTGCTCAAGCGCCGTCTTCACAGCGGAAACAATCTGATTAAGGGGGTCGGTAAGCGATTCGAGGATTTCGTTGGACGACACCGTAAAGCTGCGCGGCACGCCTTCGGACAGATTGCGCCCCTTGACTTCGATTTCGCGGATTTGGGCCCCTGGGAACGCCGAACCGATTTCTTTCTTGATGAGCTCGGCGGTGGGTTCGCCGATCAGCATGCCATAGTTGCGACGGATGTAGTTGATGATGGCTTCGTCGAACTTGTCGCCGCCGACCCGCACCGAACCTTTGTAGACCATGCCGCCCAGAGAAATAACCGCAACCTCGGTGGTGCCGCCGCCGATGTCGACAACCATGGAGCCGCTGGCGTCGGAAACCGCCAAGCCCGCACCGATGGCGGCCGCCATGGGTTCTTCGATAAGAAAAACCTGGCTTGCCCCCGCCCCAAGGGCCGACTCACGAATGGCGCGCCGTTCGACCTGGGTGGAGCCGCAAGGAACGCAAACGATGATGCGCGGACTGGGTGCGAACATGCTGCGCGGATGCACCATGCGAATGAACTGCTTGAGCATCTGCTCGGTAACGGTGAAGTCGGCGATGACGCCGTCTTTCATGGGCCGGATGGCCTCGATATTGCCGGGCACACGCCCGAGCATCTGCTTGGCCTCTCGACCCACAGCCTGGATGATTTTTTTGCCGCTGGCGCCGCCGTCGTGCCGTATGGCCACTACAGACGGCTCATCAAGCACAATACCCTTGCCTCGGACATAAATGAGCGTATTGGCGGTGCCCAGGTCGATCGCCATATCGCTGGAAAAATAACTACGCAGAAATCCGAACATGAGCTGAAGGTGTCTGAAGAATTGGAATACAAAGAAGAACCGCTAGCCACTGACGGCTAAGCTTTCAATGATAACTTATAATTTGCCTAACTTAGTACTCATTTACCGCTCCTTAACGTAAAAAGAGCGTACTCTGACAAGACCACTTCATGTCTATCTCCGATCAAGACGTCGCGCGCATCGCCAACCTGGCGCGCATTACCCTCTCTGCTGAGCAATCCGAACGAACCCGTGTGGAACTGAACGGAATCCTCGACCTGATCGAGCAGCTTCAGGCTGTCGACACACAGGGCGTCGAACCGCTTGCTCATCCGCTGTCCGCGCACCAGGACATCAGCCTGCGCCTGCGCGACGACCAGGCCTCGCCGGGCGCCGAAACGCAGCGCGAAGCCCTCATGGCCAACGCACCCGCCACGGCGCAGGGCCTGTTTCTCGTGCCTACGGTCATCGAATAACCATGTCCAACATGCCTTTACATTCCGAATTCGATTCCATCGAAGCGCTACGCACCGCGCTTGCCCAGCGCAAGGTCAGCGCCCTCGAACTCGCCGACAGCGCCCTCGAAGCCATCCAGGCCCGGGCCGACCTGAATGCGTTTCTGCACGTCGACCCCGAGCTTACCCGCGCCCAGGCCAAACAGGCCGACGCCTTGTTGGCCCAGGGCCGGGGCGGCCCACTGGCCGGCGTCCCCATCGCGCACAAAGACGTTTTCGCAACACGCGGATGGCGCACCACGGCAGCCAGCAAGATGCTGGCCAACTACACCAGCCCCTTCGACGCCACGGTGGTGTCTTTGCTGGAGCAGGCGGGCGCCGTCTCGCTGGGCAAGCTCAACTGCGACGAGTTCGCCATGGGCTCCGGCAACGAAAACTCCGCCTTCGGCCCCGCTCGCAATCCCTGGAACCTCGACGTCGTGCCGGGCGGCTCGTCCGGCGGCTCGGCCGTAGCGGTCGCGGCCGGCCTGGTCATCGCCTCAACGGGTACCGACACCGGCGGCTCGGTGCGCCAACCGGCGGCCTTGTGCGGTGTCAGCGGCATCAAGCCCACGTACGGAACTGTTTCGCGTTTCGGCATGGTGGCCTACGGTTCCAGCCTCGACCAAGCGGGCCCTCTTGCGCGCCATGCGCGTGATCTACTCGAACTGCTCGACCCCATCAGCGCATTCGACGAGCGCGACGCCACCAGCCTGGCCGAATGCGACGCGGCGCCCAACCAGCCCGGTCGCATCCGGGCGGCGTTCGACTCCGCCGTGGCCGAGCAACAGGCGGGGGGCGCCAAGCCGCTTCAAGGGCTGCGCATCGGTGTGCCTGCCGAGTTTTTCAACGAAGGCTTGTCCTCAGAAATTGCCCAGGCCGTGGAAGCCGCGCTGCAAACCTACGAATCGCTGGGTGCGCGCCGTGTCGATATTTCCTTGCCCCGCACCAAGTTCTCCATACCCGCCTACTATGTGATCGCGCCGGCCGAAGCCTCCAGCAACCTGTCGCGTTATGACGGCGTACGCTACGGCCATCGCACTGATTCTTACACCGACCTTGCCGACATGACCAGCCGTTCGCGCGCCGAAGGCTTCGGCCCCGAGGTTCTGCGCCGCATACTGGTGGGCACCTATGTGCTGTGTCACGGCTACTACGACGCCTACTATCTGCAAGCACAGCGCGTTCGACGCATGATCGCCAACGACTTCCAACAAGCTTTTGCCGAGCAATGCGACGTCATCATGGGGCCGGTCACGCCCACCGTCGCCAAACGCATCGGCGAAAATCGAGATGACCCCACCGCCGATTGGCTGGCCGACATCTACACACTGGGAGTCAGCCTGGCCGGGCTGCCCGCCATGTCAATTCCTTGCGGCTTCAGCCAGGGGTCCAAGCCACTGCCCATCGGCCTTCAGCTTATCGGCAACTATTTCGATGAAGGCCGCTTGCTGGCCATCGCCGACCGTTTCCAGCAAACAACCGACTGGCATCAACGTACACCGGAACAGCAATAATGGAATGGGAAATCGTCATTGGGCTCGAGACACACACCCAACTGGCCACTGAGTCAAAAATTTTCTCGAACAGCAGCACCCGCTTCGGCGCTGCGCCCAACACGCAAGCCAATGAGGTCGACATGGCCTTGCCCGGCAGCCTGCCGGTGCTCAATCGCGGCGCGGTCGAGCATGCCATTCGCTTTGGCCTGGCCATTGGCGCCCAGATCGCTCCCCGGTCTGTATTTGCGCGCAAAAATTACTTTTATCCCGACCTGCCAAAGAACTACCAGATCAGCCAATTCGAGCTTCCCGTGGTTCAGGGCGGATCGCTGCGTTTCTTTGTCGGCGAGCAAGAGCACACGGTCAACCTTACCCGTGCCCACCTTGAAGAAGACGCCGGCAAGTCGCTGCACGAGAATTTCACCGGTCCGCACGGTGAATCCTCCACCGGCATCGACTTGAACCGCGCGGGCACGCCCTTGCTCGAAATCGTGTCCGAGCCCGAGATGCGTTCGGCGGCCGAGGCCGTTGCGTACGCGCGCACCCTGCACTCGCTGGTTGTCTGGCTGGGCATTTGCGACGGCAATATGCAAGAGGGCTCGTTCCGCTGCGATGCCAACGTATCTGTACGCCCCAAGGGACAAACCGAGCTTGGCACCCGGTGTGAAATAAAGAACCTCAACTCTTTCCGCTTTCTCGAGCGCGCGATCCAGTACGAGGCCCGGCGCCAGATCGAACTCATCGAAGATGGCGGCACGGTACGCCAGGAAACCCGTCTTTATGATGCCGATCGCGACGAAACACGCAGCATGCGCAGCAAAGAAGATTCCGACGATTACCGCTACTTTCCCGACCCAGACCTGCCCCCGCTGGTGGTCACGGCAGACTGGATTGAGCGCGTCAAGTCCCACCTGCCGGAATTGCCTGCAGCAAAGCGCCGGCGGTTCGAGGACGATCTTGGCCTGACCAGCTACGATGCCGCCCAACTGACCATGGACCGCGCCTACGCCGATTATTTCGAACAAACAGCCCAACATGTCCCACAAGGGCAGGCCAAGCTGGCCGCCAACTGGATACTTGGCGAGCTTTCCGCCGCCCTCAACCGCGACGAGATCGACATCGCTCAAAGCCGGGTCGCGCCGACGGCGCTCGCCGCCCTGATCGGCCGCATCGTCGACGGCACCGTCTCAAATAAAATCGCCCGCGACGTCTTCGGGGCGATGTGGGACGGAGAACACGGCGGCGATCCCGACGCGATCATCGAGGCGCGCGGACTAAAACAGATTAGCGACTCGGGCGCCATCGGCGCCATGATAGACGAGGTACTGGCTGCAAATCCGGCCATCGTCGAGCAGTATCGCGCCGGCAGGGACAAGGCCTTCAACTCGCTGGTTGGCCAGATCATGAAGGCGGCCAAGGGCAAAGCCAACCCTCAGCAGGTGAACCAGCTGCTGAAGGAAAAGCTCGGCTGATCGTTCAAGCGTCTTGGCTGACGCCGTACTTGTCGCGGTACAAGGCCACGGCGTCGCGATGTTCGCCAAACTGCGAATCGCCGTCCATCAACGCCATGATGTCGCCCAATGAAGCGATGCTTACCACCGGTATGCCGTAGGTGTTGGCGACATCTTGCACGGCGGAATGGCTGGACAGGGCGTCGTCTGCGCCTGCGCGCTCCATACGGTCAAGCGCAATCAGCACGGCGGCGGGCTGCGCCCCCGCCTGCCGGATGATCTGGACCGACTCGCGCACCGAGGTTCCGGCGGTGATCACGTCATCGATGATCACGACCCTTCCTTGCAGCGGCGCACCGACAAGTACGCCGCCCTCGCCATGGTCTTTGGCCTCTTTGCGATTGAAGGCAAATGGTATGTGGCGCTCGGCAGTGGCCGGGTGGCTTGCCAATGCCACCGCCGTGGCGGTGGCAAGAGGGATGCCCTTGTAGGCGGGGCCGAACAGCATGTCGAACTGCACCCCCGATTTGATCAATGCCTCGGCGTAGAAACCGGCTAACCGGCCCACTGACGACCCCGAATTGAACAAGCCGGCATTGAAAAAATAAGGACTGACCCGCCCTGACTTGACCTTGAACTGGCCAAAGCGCAATACGCCCTGCTCTAGTGAAAAACGAACGAACTCGGTGCGGGAAGAGGTTTCAACCATGACTCAACGATAAATGCTGGAAAAACCATATTATCGAACATAAAGCCGTAGTCTTGAAACCCACCCTTCCAACTGGCTCGAGCGCGTCAAATCCCACCGGTCGGATCGTGTCGTCAACCGTCCTGCACTTTTCGCCCCCGCCGCCCCTAGGCCGTGTCCAGCAAGCGGCCGAACATGCGCGTGGCCGCCAGGCCCACCGGAGTGTGATGCAGGGAGGGATCCATCATTGCGGCAAGCCTGGGCATCAGTTCCCGCTTGCTGTGCGCTTGCATCACCTCGCTTTCGAAATCGCGCATTTCCATGCCGAAATCACCTTCCAGCTGGGTGGAAAGCGACGCATCGCAAGAGCCGGCTCCCAGGCCGACCAGGCGTCGCGACAAGTTCCTGTCTCCGCAGACCGCTTCAGCGGCGGTCCTGCGGTTCTCGCGGCCGGGCTGCCATGTGCCGGCGATCCAGTCGTAGATAACCTGCCGCTCGTACGCACTGAACACCCCGAACATGTCGGCGCCCTCATCAAGCAGGCGCCAGAATCGGCTCTGGGCCGGGTCGGTGTTTCGCCTGATCCAACCGTAACGCTCGAGTTCGTGAAGGAACAGCGGAATGGCCTGTGCGCTGGATAGCCATTCGTTAACGGTACGCCCGCCCACCTTGCAATAGTCAGAATGCATGTGTCGGCCATGAACACCTTTTTCGGCCAGAACCCGGGTCATTTCTTCATCGAGATCGAATGATTCAATAACCGAGACAGTGCTCTCTCCCAGGTCGTTCAACAGGTAGCCGCGCTTGACGCGTTCGTAATAACGACGCTCATCCATGCCCGTGGGACACAACCCCCTTACCGACTCCAGCGCCTTACGCGCATGGCCCGTCGCAGCATTGTCGACCGTGGCGTGGACTTGAAAGTAATAAGAATCGACGCCCAGTTCCTTCAGCTCGTGTGTCGTGATCAGCAAATGCAAGGGCAGTTGCTCGTACCCCAGATTGAACCCCACGACCTCCGGCATGAAATGAGCCGCGTTGCGCGCCAGGCTTAGTTGTATCGCCCCTTGCACATAATGGCCGTCCGACAGCGGCATGATGTGCTCACATCCGTTTACAGCCAACAGCCGGCGATACATGGCCACATGGTTGTCCGCAGCCCGGCCTTCGCCCAACTCTTCGAGATAGATGCGTATCAAGGCCCTATAGCGGTCATCCCACCATTGAGGCAAAAGACCATGCAGCCATGCGCCATCGACAAACTTGGTGGGTGAAACACCCTGTAGAAAATACAGAACGTGGGAGCGATTCGCAAAGTACCGCCTGGGCGCCCCCGCCTTGCGCTGGGCAAGATAATCCAGGTATTGACGGCCCACGTCTTCGTGGCGCATGGCCATCCATTCTTCCAGCCCGGTACTGTCTGCCGGCAGGTCGCAAGGCAAGCTCCCGCCTTGCTCGAGGCAACCTTGTAAATAAACCCGCGAGGCTTCACAGACGGCATCTGCGGGCTCGCTCGCATACAAGGCGTGGTATAAATCGCGCGCCGTTCGCCCGGCGAGCGCCTCGGTCTGGGCATATTGAATGGGTAAAGCTGACATGATCTACGGCTCCTGACGCCCCTCGGGGCCATGTCGCCACCAAGCAATCGCCATGCCCGCCCTCGCAATTGTGTCCGCCGCAGATGGCATGCTATGTTGAGCACTCGTTTAACAGACAATACCGGCGCCATGGCCCTTGATCCCCACGCCGCACTTTCCAAATCCGAACACGCACTCGTGCGCCTGGCGTTCGCCGTACGCGAGCTGGGCTACCACTTCATCACACCCACTCCAGCCACGCACGAGCGTGTCAACGCCAGGCCCGGCAACATCTGGGCCGAAGACTTGCGCGGGGTATTGGGCTGGAGCCGCCCGTTTAAAACCGGTTTGTTGCCGCCACAGGTGTTCGAACTGATGCGAGACGCCGACATGCTCGAGCCATCAGGCGACGGCTGGCGCAGCCGGCTGCGTCTTTCGTCGTTGAATGGACTGCTTTGCTGGCATACCGCCCACCCCACCACGGATCCGGATGCCGTTTTCTTCGGGCCCGACACCTATCGTTTTGCGCAATCGATCGGACAATACCTTGAAAAACGCGAAATGCCGCTGCAGCGTGCCATGGACATGGGCTGCGGCACCGGCGCCGGCGCTTTGCGGGTCGCCTTGGCCTGGCCCGAGGCCGAAATCTGGGCCGGAGACATCAATATACAAGCCCTGCGCCTGGCCGGGGTCAATGCAGCGATTGCGGGCACACGCAACGTAAGAACCTGCCAAAGCAATATGCTGTCCGGAGTCGACGGCGATTTCGACCTAGTCGTGGCGAATCCGCCTTACCTGAACGACTCATTAAAGCGCTCATACCGTCATGGCGGGGGCAGCCACGGACAAGACCTGGCGGTGGCCATGCTTAGGGCGGCTTTGCCGCGCCTCAGAACCGGGGGCACGATGCTGCTCTATACAGGCTCTACAATTGTCGATGGCCGCGACACTTTCCTGGACGACGCGCAGCAGGTACTGGCCGGCCTGCCCACATCGTGGCGATGGAGCTATCGCGAAATGGATCCCGATGTGTTCGGTGAAGAATTGATCAATCCGGCTTATGACGATGCGGAACGGATCGCAGCGGTGGTATTGCAAGCCACTGCCTCCTGACTCTTATCTGATAAAGTCTTGGCGACTGAAGCAAGCGACGTCCCGCTCGACGCTCGCCCGATGAATCCATAGAACTAAGAATATGAGTCATAGCCGGATTGCGCTGTCGATCCTGATCTTGAGCATGGCGGTGTCCGGATGCGTGGCGCCCTCCGCCGTCGTTTCAGGCAACGGCCCCACCACCGAAGACATGTCGTTCGATCAGTTGGCCCAGACCGACTTCAACCGCACGGTCACCATCGCCATGCGCGACAATCTGGACAGCCTGTCCCGCCTGCTCGAAAAACTATATCGGCGCAACCCGCGCGAATGGCGAAAATCCGGCGCCCCCGACTTGGACGCGGCGGTGCTCGAAGGAAGCAAGGCCATTCATAGCGGCCGCGCGCCCCAAGGCCTGCAAGGCCTTCGCGACATCCAGATATTGTCTGTTGCGCTTGATCCTCAATACCAGGGCGATCGGGTGGCTGCTTTTGTGCTCGGACTGTCCGACATGATCATCCAGTCGCACGGCGGCAAGACCCGGTTCTACGTCTCTGACGTGCTGGACGCCCGACATGTCTACAACGCAGCCCGCAACGTCGAAATCGCCGCTTGGCTGCTGGCCAGCCGCACCGACGCCCATGGCGCACCGTTACTGCTGGCCAATGAAATGTCCGGCAGCGTCACCAACCTGAGTTTTGAAAGAGAGTTCGGCCAGTTGGTCGGCCGGCTCGACCTGGTGGCCAACCTGCTGGATGAAAACATCCGCCGCGTCGGCATCAACTACATGCAAGGGCTGCTTTTCTTCAACTTTCTGCCCGTGCGCTAGCAAGCCATGCCCGACCGCGGCTCGCAGCACCTACAGCTTCCAGTCGTAATCGATGGTAAGCGGCGCGTGGTCGCTGAACCACTGCTCTTTATAGATGGATGCCTGCGTGGCCGTGTTGGCAATGTCGCGCGTGGCGATCTGGTAATCAATGCGCCAGCCCACATTGTTGGCCCTGGCTTGGCCGCGATTGCTCCACCACGTGTAGGCTTCGCCGGTGGCGTCCGGATACAAGCGGCGATATACGTCGACCCAGGCAAGTTCATCAAAGACCCGCGTCAGCCAAGCCCGCTCTTCGGGCAGAAAGCCGCTGTTCTTGAGATTGCCCTTCCAGTTCTTGAGGTCGATTTCCTGGTGAGCGATATTCCAGTCGCCGCACAATATCACCTGGCAGCCGCGTCGCGACAGGTCGTGCAGATGGCCAAAGAAATGCTCCATGAAGGCGAACTTCGCGGTTTGACGATGTTCGCCGCTGGAGCCTGAAGGCAGATAGACGGAAATCAGCGCCAGCTTGTCGTAGACCAGCTCCAGATACCGGCCTTCGGCGTCGATCTCGGGCACGCCGAGCCCCACGATCACATCATTGGGTTCGTGGCGCGCATAGATGCCCACACCGCTATAGCCTTTTTTCTCGGCATAATGGAAATACCCCGTGGCGCCGGGTAGCGCCAGCATTTCCGGGGTCATATTGGCCTCTTGCGCCTTGAGCTCTTGCAAACAGATGAAATCGGCATTTTGCGCCTCTGCCCAAGGTAAAAAACCCTTGCTGGTCGCAGACCGGATTCCATTCAGATTGGCGGAAATAACACGCAACATCACAACCCCTGGATAATGAAAAAACAACCCGCATCATAGCCTGCAGAGCGCAGCAACGACGCGGTAGCCCCCCGGCCCCCAAGGGGCGCCCCAGCGCCTGAGTCCTGAAGCTTAACCAACTTGCGACGCGGCTTAGGCGGCGCCAGGCTCGGGAGTGCTATCCAGATCACGGATTTCACGCCGCTTCCACCACAGCAGCAGCAACCCCGGCAAGGCGATAAGCACGGTCAGCACAAAGAACATCGGCCATCCCAGGTTCTCGACCAGAGGCGGAGTAAGGGGGCCCGCCAGATAAGTGCGGCCCACCGCCGACAAGGCGGACAGCAATGCAAACTGAGTGGCCGAGAAGCGCTGGTTGCACAACGCCATAAGCAGCGCCACGAAAGCGGCGGTGCCCAGGCCGCCGCAAATGTTCTCGACACCCACCACCAGGGCCATGGAATACAAATGAGGCGGCGTCACCGCAAGTACCCAATAGCCAAAGTTGGACACCGCCTGCAACAGGCCGAACCACATCAGCGACCGGTACAAACCCATGCGAGACATCAAGGCCCCGCCCGCCAGGGCGCCCACGATGGTGGCGGCCAGACCGAATATCTTGTTGACCATGCCGACTTCGTCTACGCTGAAACCCGCGCCACGCAGCAAAAACGTGGTAGACAGGGCGCCGGCAAAGGCGTCGCCCAACTTGTACAACACGATTAGCAGCAAAATCATGACCGCGCCGCGGCGGTTGAAGAACTCGGCCAGCGGCTGTACCACGGCCTCGCCCAGGGTGCGCGGCGCTTGTGCCACCACTTCGGGTTCCGGGGCCAGCAAGGTAGCCACGGCGCAGATCAGCATGAAAGCGCCCATCAGCATGTAGGTGTGTTCCCAGCCCAACCACGTGCCGGCCAGCACCAGCGCCAAGCCGCCTGAGACAATCATTGCCAGCCTATACCCGAGCACTTTCAGTGCAGCACCCGCGGCGCGCTCTTTGTCTCGCAACACATCGGTGCTGTAGGCATCGAACGCAATATCCTGGGTGGCCGACAAGAAGGCGACCAAGACGGCCAGCATCGCCAGCCATCCCAGATTCTGCGCCGGCGACAGCAGCCCCATGCACGCAATAGTGATAGCCAGCACAACCTGGCAGATGAACATCCAGCTTCGTCGGCGCCCCAAAAAGGGCGGCGCGTACCGATCAACCAGCGGAGCCCAAAGGAATTTCAGGGTGTACGCCGTGCCGACCAAAGTGAGAAAACCGATATTCTGCAGCGAAACCCCGGACACGGTGGCCCAGGCTTGCAAGGTTCCGCTGGTAAGTGCCAGCGGCAAGCCGCTGGCAAAGCCGAGCACCAGCAATGGCGCAACGCGCGGGCTGGCATAAACGTTGGTCAATGAAGCGATGGCCGCCCCCGGAATTGTTTTAAGGTTGTCCCTGCCTCGACGCCATGGGCGATTCGAAACGATAAACGGCCAGCGTACTTCGCCAGCCCGCCAAGAACTTTACCTCTTTTGCATGGTTGAACGTGGCCAGGTGCGTGATGCGCAGATCAAGCTTTTGAGCCAGGGACTCGAAATCCTTGAGCGTGCATAGATGGATGTTCGGCGTGTCGTACCATTGATAGGGCATCTCGCCCGTGACGGGCATGCGTCCGCGCAAAATGGAAAACCCGTGCGGCCAATAGCCGAAATTGGGAAACGATACGATGCCGTAATGCGCCACACGCGCCATTTCCTTCAGGATGTGCTCGGTATGGTGCATCGACTGAAGAGTTTGCGACAAGACCACCGAATCGAATTGCTGGTCGTCGAACAGGGCCAGGCCTTCCTCGAGGTTTTGCTGTATGACCCGCACGCCGCGACGCACCGCTTTGATCACCCGGGCGTCATTAAACTCGACGCCCGCTCCGTCTACACTTTTATGGTCGCGCAGATGCGCCAGCAAGGTCCCGTCGCCGCAGCCCAGGTCGAGCACCCGGCTGCCTTGCGCGATCCAGTCGGCGATGCGCGCCAGGTCGGGCCGCAAACCATGTTTGTCAGCTGGCTCGCCGGGCCCCAACGCCTGCCGTGTCAAGACATCTTGGCTCATGCCAGCACCCCATTGACCGATTGACGTTCAGGCAGGCCGAGCTGGGAAGCGATGCGATCGTAGTACCCCTGCACGACCGCGTGGTAACGCGCATCTTCCAGCAAAAAGGCGTCATGACCGTGCGGCGCGTCGATCTCGGCATAGGTGACCGGCGTCTTGTTCTTAAGCAGCGCCTGCACCATCTCGCGCGAGCGCGACGGCGGAAAGCGCCAATCGGTACTGAAAGACACAAGAAGGAACTCGGCCTTGGCCACGCTTAGCGCTTTGGCCAGGTCGCCGCCGCTTGTGCGGGACGGATCGAAATAATCCAGCGCTCGCGTTATCAGCAGATACGTGTTCGCGTCAAAATAAGTGGAAAACTTGTCGCCCTGATAACGCAGATAGGACTCAACCTCGAATTCAACGCCGTAACCGTAATGATATTCGCCGTTCTCGGCCGGAGAGCGTTGAGTGCGGCCGAATTTGGCCGCCATATCATCGTCGGAAAGATAGGTGATATGGCCGATCATTCGCGCCACCGCCAAGCCCTTGCGGGGCACCGTGCCATGATCATAGTAGTTGCCGCCATGAAAATCGGGGTCCGAGATAATGGCGCGGCGGGCAACCTCGTTGAAGCCGATATTCTGTGCGGACAGGCGCGGCGTGCTGGCAATGACAATGCAATGCTCGACACGCTCAGGACACGTAATGGCCCACCCGAGCGCTTGCATGCCGCCCAGCGACCCTCCCATCACGGCGGCAAACTTATCGATGCCGAAATGATCCGCCAGGCGGGCCTGGGCAAGCACCCAATCCTTGACCGTAAGCATGGGAAACGACGCCCCCCAAGGCCTGCCGGTCTCGGGATTGATGCTGGCCGGCCCGGTCGAGCCGAAGCACGAACCGATATTGTTGACGCCAATGACGAAGAAACGGTCGGTATCCACGGCCTTGCCCGGCCCCACCATATTGTCCCACCAGCCGACGTCCTTGGGGTTTTCCGCCGACATGCCCGCCACATGATGCGAGGCGTTGAGCGCGTGGCAGATCAAGACCGCATTGCTGCGCTCGGCGTTGAGCGAACCATAGGTTTCAACGGCAAGTTCGTAGCATGGCAGAACCTGGCCGCTGCTCAGTTTGAGCGGCTCGTCGAAAGTAATGAATTGGGGAGACACCAGGCCCACGGAACCGGCCGGAACCGGCACAGGTTGTGCCGAGGCGGTTGATGTGGCGTGGGAGGTTGCGAGGGATGTGTTCAATGGGGCCATATGGACCTCTTTAGCTGGATTTATCAGGCGCCCGCAAGCGGATCAAGCAAATCGGCGCCACTAACATGATCGTATTCTAGCACCAAGGCAGGCGCGCTTTTGTCCCCAGTCGATTTACCCTCTTGAATAAACTTGATACATTCGGACTGCAAGACATCAATAACAAACGGCCAACCAAGCCGTAACCAGGAGAAAACAGAATGAAGCCGTTGACAGGTCGCGAGCACGAATGCTTGCATTGGGCCTCAATGGGTAAAACCAGTTGGGAGATCGGCGCCATCCTGGGCATAACCGAACGCACCATCAACTTTCATATCCAGAACGCCTGTCGGAAGCTTCGCGCGCGCGGTCGCCAGGCCGCCATTGCAGCGGCATACCAGCATGGTTTTCTGCCCGGCGCCTCGCCCCCTCAGCGTCCCTTGGCTACCGAATCAAGAAACTCGCCCGCAGCCGCGCTAGGAAAATCTTCGGTCGGCCCCATGACCATCCCCTCGACCAGAGCCTGCCTCGATAACCAGACGCGGGCCTGAAGCTGCATTGATGAGCCCTCGACGTCAAACGACTCTCCGAAAGCAGGCAGTTCGGCGGGGGCCTCGCCACCCAGATTACGGTAAAGCGACGAAATCACCGCATGGCCCAGTTCGCGCCGCAACTGTTCGTCGGCTTGCATCGCCTGTGGCCACGGTGCGTGGCCCACTGCAAAAATGCTGCCGCCCACCTCGGCCGTCGTAAGGGTGAACCGCACTTGTTGACCGGAAAACTCCAGTGTTCGCGTCTCGACCCGGGGCTTGTCGGGAAACAATACCAGGCCGACATCGTCGCCGACGGCCACTTCGCGCCAGTTGTATTCAGGCGAACATCCCGCGATACACACCGTGAAGAGCAATCCCGCGCAGATCCGCTTCATCCCCATTTCGATCCCATATGTCTTGCCGGAGCTCGTTTCACCAATGCGCCGGCGTATTTTCGCCTAGTCCACGAAAATGGCCGACAATAAGCCCCTCCGCGCATTGTAAGTGCTCGGGTAAAATCATCCCAACATTCGTATCAAGAGATAGACTCTTTCCATGACTGACAACGCTCCACGCCACGGCCTACTGCGGTCTCATGTTCCGATGCTCGCCGGCATACTGCGCGGCATCGAAAAAGAAGGCCTGCGCGTGGACGCGGACGGCGCTCTGGCCCTCTCGCCTCATCCGCGCGTGCTGGGCAGCGCGTTAACCAATCCGCACATCACCACCGATTATTCCGAAGCGCTGCTTGAGCTCATTACCGGCACCCACGACTCAGTTCCCGGCTTGATGGCCGAACTTGAAGACGTACATAAGTTCGTCGCCCGGCGGCTGAAAAACGAGCTGCTCTGGAATCAGTCCATGCCCAGCCACCTGCCCGCCGAGCCAGATATTCCAATCGCCTGGTACGGAACCTCCAACAGCGGCATGCTTAAACACGTGTATCGGCGCGGCCTGGCTGAACGTTACGGCAAGACCATGCAGTGCATCGCGGGGGTTCATTACAACCTTTCGCTGCCCGAAGAGCTCTGGGAGGTACTGGGTACCGAAGGCACTACCCCGGCCGAACGCCGCTCCAAGGGCTATCTGGCGCTCATCCGCAATTTCACTCGCTATTCATGGCTGCTGATGTACCTATTGGGGGCTTCGCCCGCCGTGTCGCGCAGCTTCCTGGGCGATGCGCGGCACGACCTGCATGCACTGGATTCCGGCACATTGTTTTTGCCTTATGCCACCAGTCTGCGCATGAGCGACCTGGGGTACAACAACCAGGACAAGGCCCAATCCGACCTGCAGCTTTGCTACAACGACATTGAAACCTTCTTGCAGCGCATCTACGATGCCGTGACCACTCCGTGGCCTGCCTATCAGGCCATCGGAACCCATCGGAACGGGCAATGGATACAGCTCAACACCAATGTCCTGCAAATCGAGAACGAATTCTATTCAAGCATCCGTCCCAAACGCAGCGTCGAGCGCTGCGAGCGTCCGTCCACTGCGCTGGCGGCACGAGGCGTCGAGTACGTTGAAGTACGCTGCCTGGACATCGACCCATACGCTCCGTTGGGCATCAGCGCCGAAACGAGCCGCTTCATGGATACCTTCCTGCTGTTCTGCGCAGTCGAAGACAGCCCCTTCTTTCCTCAGAACGGTTTCTGTCGCGACAGCCACGACAACTTCGCCCTCGTCGCCAAAGAAGGCCGCAAGCCGGGCCTGACGCTTGCGCATCGCGGCAACCAGATCAGCCTGCGAGACTGGGGCTCCGATCTGCTCGAGCGCATGCTCGAATACGCGGCATTGCTCGATGCAACCGGCACCGGCGATGATCACCGACAAGCGGTGCTGGCCCAGTTGGACAAAATTCGCGATCCCGAGCTTACCCCTTCGGCAACCCTGCTTCGCGACCTGCGCCAATCGGGCGCGGGCTTGCATGAGTTCACCGTGCGCCAAAGCCGTGCGCACCGCGACGCCTTGCTTGCCGCACCACTCGATTCCACCACCGAACAAGCGTTCATGCGTGCCGCGACAGAGTCCCTGCAAGCCCAAGCGCAGCTCGAGCAGGACGACACCGAAAGTTTCGACGACTACATCGCCCGTTATCATGCGGGCCTGTATCGCCCCGCTGCGGCGGCATAAGGCCCGGCATCAACGGCATAGGCAACCTCTGAGGGAAGGACATGGAACGTGCCCGTTGGGGATCAAACCTGGGTTTCATTCTCGCCGCCACGGGCTCGGCGGTTGGGCTGGGGGCCATCTGGAAATTTCCCTATGTCACCGCCCATCAGGGAAGCGGCGCCTTTCTGCTGCTGTTCATCGTCCTGACATTAACCATAGGCCTGTCGCTGCTGCGGGTTGAGATGAGCATAGGCCGGGCCGGCAACGCGGGCGCCTTCGGCGCCTACCGGCACTTAGGCGGAAACGCCTGGAGCCTGGTCGGCCTGCTGGGCGTCATTGCCAGCGCAACCATCCTGTCGTATTACAGCGTGGTGGGCGGCTGGACCATCGCCTACGTCTGGAAGACCATGACCACCGCGCTGACGCGCGATCCGGACATCCTCCAGGCCAATTTCGCCGCTCTGGCGGGGCATCCCTGGGAACCGCTCTTCTATCACGCGCTATTCATGGCGGCAACCATCAGCGGCGTTGCGGGAGGCGTACGCGGAGGCATCGAAGACATTTCCAAGGTGCTGATGCCCTGCCTCTTCTTCATGATGTGCCTTCTGATCGTTCGGGGGCTCATGGTGCCGGGAGCCTGGGCGGGCGTATCGGCCTTTCTGGTGCCCGATTTTGCCGGCCTGAACATGCAGTCGGTGCTTGACGCCCTGGGCCTGTCATTCTTCACCCTGTCGCTGGCGCTGGGAATCATGCCCACCTATGGTTCCTATCTGCCGGCCTCCACCAATATCAGCCGCGCGGCCTTGACCGTAACCTTGCTTACCCTGCTTAGCTGCATCCTGGGGGGGCTTCTGGTGTTGCCGCCGGCATATGCGCTGGGACTCGACCAGGGCGCCGGCCCTGGCCTTACCTTCGTAACCATGCCCATCGTATTTTCCTATCTGCCTTGGGGAAATTTCTTTGGCATGATTTTTTTCGCGCTTCTGTTCATCGCAGCGCTGACGTCCTCCATCTCCATGCTCGAGGTCGTGGTGGCTTTTCTCATGGAACATGCCGGGCTGAGCCGACGCGCTGCCTGCGCGGCCGCGGGCGTCGGCCTGTTTCTTCTTGGCTCGCTGGCATCGCTGAGCATGGGTGGGATGCCAGCGCTGCAATGGGGTGATCGCAACGCATTCGACTGGCTCGATTACGTGGCCACCAACGTCATGCTGCCCATGGGCGGGCTGTTCACCGCGCTGTTTGCCGGCTGGGTGATATGGCGAGCTCTCCAAACCCAATGGCACGGCCGGCCGAAAAAAGGGGCCGTCGCCACGTGGCGCCGAATTTTAATCGGCGTAATCAGCCCCATCGCCATAGGTATCATTCTTTGGAACGGCCTTCGCGGTTAGCGTGCCGCTTTCAGGCAACAGGGCATGCTAAGATTCAAAAAAATCGCTGGCAAGCCCGGCGATTAATTTTCCATAGCCTTCCGACCATGGCTCGTTCAAAAGCACGGCAACCCACCAGTTGGCTGGTACTACTGGCCTTTGTGTTCTCGACGCTGGCCCCCTCTTTGGCGATGGGCCTGGGCGGGCCGGATGCATCGCGCATAGTATGGGCTCAACTTTGCAGTGTTGACGGCCCCGAACTCGTCGCCATCCAGGTCGACGGCGACCCGGATTCAACATCAAGCCAAATAGTCGACGCTCAGGAAGGCCACTGCCTGCTGTGCTTCCATCCCTCCACCTCTCCTGAAGACGTTGCTGTCACGCCCGCGACGCGAACCGACTTCGTGCTGCGCATCGCCGCGGCCCCGAACACTCCTCCGCAAAACGAAACAACCTGGAGTCCGGCGCTCGCCCGGGCGCCCCCCGCCACTTCCTGATTCCACAGCCACCCGCACCGTCGCCCAGCCCGGTTTGAGGGCGCGTCAGCGTCCCATTCAAACATGCGGCGCACTCGCGCTCGCCCTTGAGGCGAACGACGGTGGAATATCGAAAACTCGTCTTCGTCTCCGCTTCAGCTCGGCAACAGCATGCCGCGGGCCGTCCGTTACAAGGCTTCGTCCAGCCTGTCACTGATCGGCCTGAGCCATAGGGCATCTCGAGCGTCGGAAACGATACCGGCTCATCAGGAAGCACTCATGAAACTCCCGTCCATATCGACGCTCCGCCGCTCGATCATGCATATTCATACCCAGGGCGCCGCGCTGTGTCACCTGCCGCTGCTTGCCGCAACCGCGCTGTGCCCACTGGCGGCGCTTGCACAAAGCCAGCCGACGCAGGGCCAGGCAGCCACCCTGGCTCCCATCACCGTATCCTCCGAGCAGGCGTCGACGCTGGACCGGCCCGCACAGGCGGGCTCCAACCTGAACCTGACTCCGCGCGAGACACCCGCCAGCATCGACGTCATTGATCGCAACCAGCTTGAAACGCGCGGCGACCATGGCATTGCGGAAGCCGTCACACGTGCCGGGGGCATCAGCGCCATGGGCCATCCCGGCAACGGCGGCTCGTCCTTTTCAACCCGCGGCTTTACCGACAGCACCTCGGTAATGCGCTTGTACGACGGGCTGCGCCAGTACGGCGGCGTGGGCGTCACGTTTCCGTTCGATACGTGGTCGGTGGACCGCATCGAAGTGCTGCGCGGGCCGGCATCGGTGATCTACGGAGACGGCGCCATCGGCGGCGTCGTCAACGTCGTGCCGCGCCAACCCCGCCATGGCCCAGTCGAAAACGAGCTCCAGGCTACGATGGGCACAGACAGCACGGCTCGCCTGGGCCTGGACAGCAGCGGCAGCATCAGCGACACCGTGTCGTATCGCCTCGACCTGAGCGGCAACCGCTCTGACAACTGGGTGGACCGCGCCAAATCGCGCGACGCTACTTTTTCGGGCGCGCTGCAATGGGAAGCCACCCGCGACCTGAGCCTGAAGCTCAGCCACGCCTACGGCTACCAGAAGCCCATGGCCTATTTTGGAACCCCGCTGATCGACGGGCGACAGGTGGACGCCCTGCGCGAAAAGAACTACAACGTCGACGATGGTGTGATCCGTTACCGCGACCAATGGACCGAGCTTGACGCGCTATGGACGCCCAGCGACTCGGCCACGATACGGGCCAAGCTGTACCACATCCGCAGCAAGCGGCACTGGCACAATGCCGAACGCTATGTCCACGACCCGGCATCGGGCATGATCGACCGCTCGGACAATACCGAAATCCATCACGACCAGAGACAGACCGGCTTTACCGCCAACGCCGCATTTGAAGGACAGCTGGGCGATCTGCCCAACACCTTCTCCATCGGTTTCGACGTGAATCGAAGCCGGTTCCAGCACAACAACAACAATTATTTTGGCAGCGCGGATCGGATTGATCCCTACGACCCCGAGCCGGGCTACTTTCACAGCGGCGAGCCGACGATACCCCGCTATCGCAACGAGGCGCTGCAATATGCCCTGTTCATGGAAAACCGGCTCAAACTCACCTCCAGGTGGGCGGTGATTGCGGGCCTGCGCTACGACCACGCCGATGTGCATCGCGACGACTTGGTCCAGGGCGCCCGGACCCTTGACCGAAGCTACTCCAACATCGGCTACCGGCTGGGCATGGTGTACGACATTGATCCCGGCCTTGCGCTGTACGCTCAGTATTCGCAGGCGGCCGACCCCGTCAGCGGCCTGCTGATGCTCAGCCCCGCCAACGCCCAGTTTGAAATGGCCAAGGGAAAGCAGATCGAGATCGGGCTGAAGCAAAGCTTTTGGCAGGACGCGGGCGAATGGACGCTGGCCGCCTATCAGATCAAGAAAACCAATCTGCTCAGCCGCGATCCCAGCGACCCCAGCCAGCGCGTGCAGGTGGGCGGGCAATCGTCGCGCGGGCTCGAGGCATCACTGAAGCTGGAATTCGCGCGGAACTGGTCCGTGCAGGCCAACGGCGCCATACTGCGCGCCCGCTTCGACGACTTCGACGAGCCCCTGGGCTCTTCCGTCGTATCCCGCAAGGGAAGAGTGCCGCCCAATGTCGCCCAGAAACTGGCCAACGTCTGGCTTAGCTGGAACTTCCAGCCCGGCTGGACCGCCATGGGAGGCATCCAGTACGTGGGCAAGCGCTACGCCGACAACGCAAACACCCTGGAGCTGCCCTCGTACACCAGCACCGATCTCGCACTGCGCTGGCAGGCAAGCAAGCAAACCACCCTGACCGCGCGCGGCTACAACGTCTTCGACCGGCCTTATTTCACGACCGCCTACTATACGGCCACACAATGGCTGTACGGGCCGGGCCGGCGCTTCGAGCTGACGCTGAACCACCGTTTCTAGTCCAACCGCCATGAGCTTAGCTTCCAGATCAAAGCGGCTGGTCTACCTGACCCACCGATGGACAGGCATCGCGGGCTGCCTGCTGATGCTGATCTGGTTCGTCAGCGGCATCGTCATGCTGTACGTCGGCTACCCCAAGCTGACGCCCTGGGAGCGGCTGGCCGCGCTGCCTGAGCTGGATGCGCGCGGCTGCTGCGTCTGGCTGCATGATGCCGTTGGCGATCCTGCCGGCATGCCGGATGCCGTCGTACTGACCTCTATCGCGGGCGCACCCGCCTATGTCGTCAAGGCAGGCGGAGAACTGCGCGTGTACGATGGCGGCACGGGCCAGGACAAGTCCGCGCCGGTGTCGGCCGAAGAGGCAATGCGCGCCGCCGCGCGTTTCGCCGCGACTCAACATACGCCAAACAGTGATTCAACGCCCGAAGCCCGGGCGAGCTTGAAAAACGACCCGTCTTCCGAGCGGCCGTTGCATGCGTTGGACATTACGTACCATGGCTTGATCGACGAAGATAGATGGACCCACTCGGGCGGCCTGGACGCTCATAGACCCTTGCATAAGGTCGATGTCCACGGCGCCAAGGCCGCCACCCTCTATGTTTCGTCGCGCACCGGCCAGGTCGTGCTGGATGCTTCTGTATCGCAGCAGCGCTGGAACTACGTCGGAGCATGGCTGCACTGGCTGTACATGTTTCGAAGTTCATCGGTAGATCCGGTCTGGACGTGGGTTGTCATCGTCCTGTCCTTCGTCGGGACAGTGTCGGCGATCAGCGGGGTTTGCGTTGGTCTTTGGCGCTGGCGCTTCGGAGGCCGCTATAAATCCGGGTCGCGCTCACCATACCGCGAACCCTGGATGAAGTGGCACCATGTAGCCGGCCTGCTATTCGGCGGCTTCGTATGCACCTGGATCTTCAGCGGTCTTATGTCGATGAACCCGGAAGGCGTGTTCTCGCCCAAGCAAAGGCCCAACCAAAGCGCGTATGCGGGAGACCGCCAGATTCCGGCGGGCCCGCTGGGTGATCCGGCAATGATAATCACCGCCCTCAATGCCGAGGGCTTCCGCCCCGCCGAACTGGCCTGGCATAGTCTTGGCGGGCGGGCCTACGTACTGGCCCACGACCGGCGTGCCCGAACCCGCATCGTCAGGGAACAGAACGGCAGCCTCGCCGTGGATCAGACCTGGCAGCCTGAGCAGGTGATACCGGCTGCGAGGCGGCTTTTCAATGCGCCCACAGCGCGTGAAGAGCTCGTCACGGAACACGGCCCCTATTACTATCAGCGTCATCCCGAAGCCATGAACGGGGCCTTGGTTCGCGGCCTGCCCGCCTTGCGTGTTGATTTCCTCGACCCCGACCGTACCCGGGTCTACATTGACCTGAACACCGGGCTGGTTGCATCCAGTGTTTCATCACAGGCACGCGTGGGCCGGTGGCTGTTTTATTTTCTGCATAGTTGGGACACGCCCGGGCTGCTTCAGGCAGGAGCTGCACGCGATGTGGTCTTGATCCTGCTTAGTTTGGGCGGCATTGTCGTGTGTATCGCCGGCATAGTGATAGGTTGGCGCCGGCTACGGCGCAACACGCGCACTGCCCGAACAAAAAGGCCCGGTGCGTAGTCGCCAGCGTTTAATATACTGGTGGCCGTTTCACCCGAAACAATAACCCGCCTGTCAGCACCCATAGGACAATCCGCTTGAGCAAGAACCCGGCAAACGAAACCTGGCAAACCAGAACACTATGGCTGCTATGGCCGGCGTTGCTGTGCCTGGCATTTTTGCTGCTGCGATTCTTTGCCGCCTTCCCGCTGCGGGACACCGTCTCAGAGGCCGACCTGCAGGCTATCCGCCGCTTCAGCATGGCGGCCATCATCTATTCCCTGGCCTGGCTGCTGGCGCGCATCGTCAAGCTGACGGTGGCGCGCAAGGTCAAGGGAAAACGCAAGACACCCAGGCTGCTAAGCGAGTTGCTTACCGCGGCGCTGTTTACCATCGCCACCATCATCGCCGTGGGACTGCTGGTGGGCCGCCCCACCGGCGGCATTCTTGCCAGTTCCGGCTTGATCATCGCGGTGTTGGGCTTTGCCATACGCAACGTACTGGCAGACGTATTGGCAGGCATCGCCCTTGGCCTGGAAGCGCCGTACCGCATCGGCGACTGGGTCAAGTTCGATGCCGAGACAAGCGGCCGGGTGATAGAAATAGGCTGGCGCACCACTCGCATCCTAACGCCCGACAGCACTTACATGATCCTGCCCAACAGCCACATCTCGCGACAGATGCTGACCAACTACAGTGCTCCACGCAAGCACTACCGGGCCAACCTGCGCATCATCCTGAGCCATGACATCCCCGTGGCCGAGGCCAAGAAAATTCTTATGGACGCCGCCATGGCAGTCTCGGACCCCGCTGCACCCGAAGGCCAAAAACCCAGTGTCCGCGCTGTCAGCTACGAAAGCGAGGGCATCGCCTACAGAGTCAAATACTGGGTGTCCAGCTTTGCCGAAGACATGGACCGTCGCGATGCGATGCTGGCCGCCATCGACGACACGATCAGGAGACAAGGGCTGCCCACCCCCATCAGCCGGCTGAATGTCATCGCGCTTGACGACGTCCGTAACTCGAAGCCCGAATCCAGCCGACAAGACGACACCCGAGCCTGACGCAGCTAGCACAATCGACTCTTAAAAACGGGTCTGCGGCAGCGTCCATTTCGTGGAGTACACGAGGGAAGCGCTTTGGCGTCCTGCCAGAGCCAACCCGCCACCGGGCTCCGTGGAGAGCTAGTTCGCAGCGCCTGCAGCTACCCGCTCGTTAACGCCATTCGTCTCTATATACAAATTTGGGCATCTGCCAGTTGTATCGCAGTGCCAATATACGCATCGTCAGCCCCAGCATCATGGCAATCAGCATCGAGATATTCATGTGCAAGTCCAGGGCCTGAGCGGTCATGAAGACGCCCCCAGTCAGGACCGACACACTGGCATAGAGCTCTTTGCGCAGCAAAAGCGGAATATCGTTGCACAGAATGTCACGCAGCACGCCGCCTGCACAGCCGGTGATCATGCCGCTGACCAATACGATGGTAATGGGCAAGTCCATTTCCTGCGCAATGCGGCAGCCGATCACCGTAAACACCACGAGCCCCAGGGCATCAAGCAACAGGAAAAGATTATGCAGCCGACGCATTACCGGGGCGATCAGGGCGGTGATAATGGCCGCACCTGCGGTAATCCATAAAAACTCGGGATTAGCCACCCATGTAAGCGGATAGTGACCCAGCAACACATCGCGGACCGAACCGCCGCCCAAGGCGGTGACGCAAGCAATGATGCACACCCCCACCCAGTCCATGTCACGCCGGCCGGCTGCCAACGCGGCCGTCATGGCTTCGGCGGTGATGGCAATGATAAAAAGAGTCAGCAATACCATGGCGGCGCACGATTCTCATAGTGGTTATTCGGCATCGCCGGGCCCTCGCGGCTTCGGCGGATATAGCCGGATTTTACGTTACACGGATTCTGCCGCCCCAGTGGTATCGAAAAAGCAATCGTCCACTTGGTTTCGAGAGTAGAAAAGTCATTCGGATATAATGCCTCGTTGATTCCGACGGTGCTAATTACTGCCGCCTGATTGCGATTACAACGGTCCCACCTGCCAATGCATCCTCCCTATCGCCTGATCCACTCGAATGTGAATCGACGCAATTGTCCGCCATAGGTCGGCGGCTCATCCCTTGCCTGCCCTGGCAGAATTATTGCCAGAAGCCGTCGGCCTCCATACTTCTTTGTTCCTATCACACTTACCCGCTGTGACATCGGCGGCGCGTGACGTTGCCTTTCATATGCTTACTAAAACACTACACCAGGATTGGTTCTCCAACGTTCGAGGCGACCTGCTTGCCGGCTTGGTCGTTGCGTTGGCCTTGATACCCGAGGCCATCGCGTTTTCCATCATTGCAGGCGTGGACCCGAAAGTGGGCTTATACGCATCCTTCTGTATCGCCGTCGTCATTGCTTTCGCGGGCGGGCGTCCCGGCATGATCTCCGCCGCAACCGGCGCGATGGCGCTGGTCATGGTGACGCTGGTCAAGGACTATGGATTGCAATACCTGCTTGCGGCAACGCTGCTTACCGGCCTGCTTCAGATTCTGGCGGGTATCTTGAAGCTGGGCGCCCTGATGCGTTTTGTGTCGCGCTCTGTGGTCACGGGCTTTGTCAATGCGTTGGCCATCCTCATCTTCATGGCGCAATTACCCGAGCTGATCAATGTCACGTGGGTTGTGTATGCCATGACTGCGGCAGGTCTCGCCATCATCTATCTTCTACCCTACGTAACCAAGGCGGTTCCTTCTCCGCTTGTCTGCATCGTCCTTCTGACGGCGGTTGCCATGGCGCTGGGGCTGGACATACGCACGGTGGGAGACATGGGCGAGCTGCCGGACAGCCTTCCCATTTTCCTGATACCCGACGTTCCCCTCAACCTTGAAACGCTCAAGATCATCCTGCCCTATTCTTTGACGTTGGCTGTGGTGGGCCTGCTTGAATCCATGATGACGGCAACCATCGTAGACGACCTGACAGACACGCCCAGCAACAAAAACCGCGAGTGCGCCGGTCAAGGCATCGCCAACATCGCTTCGGGTTTTATGGGAGGGATGGCCGGCTGCGCCATGATCGGGCAATCAGTCATCAATGTTAAATCAGGAGGGCGAGGACGACTCTCGGCGCTCACGGCTGGGGTGGTGCTGTTGATCCTGGTGGTTTTCCTGGGCCCCTGGGTCAAGCAGATACCCATGGCGGCGCTGGTGGCCGTCATGATCATGGTCTCTATCGGCACGTTCAGCTGGGAGTCCATCCGCAACCTGCGAACCCACCCCAAAAGCTCCAGCATCGTCATGGTGTCCACGGTGATTGTCGTGGTGGCCACCCACGACCTGGCCAAGGGCGTTTTTGTCGGCGTGCTGCTAAGCGCTCTATTCTTTGCGGCGAAGGTAAGCAGGCTCTTCCAGGTTACGTCCGAGCTTGCCGACGACACGTTGCACAGGACATACTTTATCCGCGGGCAAGTGTTCTTTGCTTCCTCCGAGCGGTTCACCAACGCGTTCGACTTCAAGGAAGCCGTCGATCGCGTCACCATCGATGTCGGCAATTCGCATTTTTGGGACATCACCGCAGTGAATGCGCTTGATAAGGTGGTATTTAAATATCGTCGCGAAGGCACGATGGTGGACGTCGTTGGCATGAATCAGGCCAGCGCCACGCTCGTCGACCGTTACGGTATCCACGACAAGCCAAACGCCGGCATCGACCTGACTGAAAACTAAGGAGTCCAGATGACCAAGATCACTGCATGCGTTGACGGGGCAAACTATACCGAAGCGGTGTGCGACTACGCGGCTTGGGCGGCCATGCGCGTGGATGCTGCTTTAGAGTTTCTACACGTATTGGTTCCCAGTCCGCAAGAACGTCTGGACGCCAGTGGCAGCATCGGCCTTGGAGCGCATGAAACATTGTTGGCCGAACTAGCCGATCTCGACCAGCGCCGGAATACGCTGGCTCGCGAACACGGCCAGCGAATACTCGAGTCTGCGCAGCAACGCGCCGTTTCTTCCGGGGTCAAGGAAGTCGGCGTCCGACAGCGGCACGGAGAACTGGTTGAAACTTTGCTCGAACTCGAGGACGACACCCGCCTGTTCGTACTGGGACAACACGATTACAAGCACAAACCCAAACGTTTCCTGCTGGACCACAATCTTGAGGGCGCCGTACGAACACTGAAGCGCCCCATCCTGGTGGCAACAGGTTCTTTTCAGCCTCCGCGAAGCTTTCTCATCGCGTTCGATGCCAGCGCAACAGGGCGGGCCATGGTAGAGATGGTGGCCAATAGCCCGATGTTACGTGGTTTGCAAGGTGTCATTGCCACGGTGGGCGGCGACGCCGAAGCCCTGGACCACGCAGCAGAAACACTGCGGCACGCCGGTTTCGACATAGACACGGAAAGATTGGACGGCGAACCGGCTGATGCCCTGCTGGGCTTCGCCAAGCAAAAAGGAATGGATATGCTGGTAATGGGCGCCTACGGGCACTCGAGAATCAGGCAGTGGATGGTGGGCAGCACTACAACGACGATTCTGCGCCGAACGGATATTCCGGCGTTTATCCTGAGATAAGGATAATGGCGCGTCCGACAGGAATCGAACCTGTATCAAGAGCTTCGGAGACTCTCATTCTATCCATTGAACTACGGACGCTGCAAAGACCGCCATTGTAGCCTGATTTAAAGGCGGCCTGCACTCGTCGGGCACACCCGGTATAATCGTACGGTTTGTGAACGACGACCTTGCGTTGCAGCGTCGTCAAGAAGCAAATTGCTAGACACGAACACACAGACAACCCATCTGGCAGGCATCGTCCGGATGGGGCCTCGAACCATAAAAGCTTTGTAGACAGGGCTTATATAAAGGCTTTGTTCCTTTGTTAGGAAACGCAGGACTCGATCATGAACAACACAGAAGACCACGTCGAAGCAACCATCGAGGGGCACGAAGGCCTCATCAAAACGCCCAAGCAACTCATTGTCACCGTCATCCTTGCTTTCATCGTTCCGGTCATCATCATCTTTTTGCTGATCAGGCTGGTCATCAGCGGCGCAGTTCCCGCAGCCGGTTCCGATGCTCAAACTCCTGAAGCCATTGCCTCGCGGCTCGAGCCCGTTGCCGGCTTCGCCCTGGTCGACGCCAACGCGCCCAAGGTTCTCAAAACAGGCGTGCAGGTCTACGAGTCCACCTGTAGCGCATGCCATACGGCCGGCGTGGCCGGCGCGCCCAAGCTCGGCGATAAAGCCGCCTGGGCCCCGCTCATACAAGACGGCTACGAGCATCTGCTGGAAATCGCCATCCACGGCAAGGGCGCCATGCCCGCCAAGGGCGGCAACCCGACGCTAAGCGATCTCGAAGTAGAGCGCGCCATGGTCTATATGGCCAACGAGTCGGGCGCCTCGTTCGACGAACCCGCCGAGCCTGCCGAGGGCGAAGAAGCCGACGCCGACGCTGCCCAGGCTTCCGCCGAAGCACCCGCTCAGGCAACACCCACCGAAGCCCAACCGGCCGCTGCGGCACCCGCCGATGCGGCCCAATCCGAAACCGAGCAAGCTGCCGCCGAGCCCGCCCAGCAAGAACAAGCTGCGGCGGCAACCGAAACCGCCGCGGTCGATCCCGCCGGCGAAAAACTATACAAATCTGTTTGCTTCGCCTGTCACGACGCGGGCGTAGCCAACGCACCCAAGCTCGGCGACAAAGCCGCCTGGGAGCCCCTCATCGCCACCGGCATGGACACCATGGTCGAAATCGCCATCCACGGCAAGGGCGCCATGCCTCCACGAGGCGGCTCGCAAGCCTCCGACGCCGAAATCCGCGCCGCGGTTGAATACATGGTGCATGAGTCCCAATAGAGTGTCAGTGCCCAGCCTCGATCATCAAGAGGCTCAACCACGCCCAAGAAGGCAGTACTACAGAATCGAACCACTACCCTGTAGCAGCAACACTAAAAAGCCGCTCGTTCATGTACGAGCGGCTTTTTTTTGAGGCTGGATGCCTCGGCCGAAAATCGGCATAGCAGCCTGGTATTGACTCGAGGTTGTGCTTCGCTGAAAGAAGCGCCGCCGTACTGTCAGCGCCCCTCTCGCGCCCTCAGCCGGCTGTGCAGGCGGGCTCGGCGGTAAGCGGCAGCCCCAGTTGTACCCGCCGCTGCAACCACAGGCTGGCGCGATAGCGCGTATCGCCGGTAACTCGGTGCATATTGCGCAGAATGTCCAGCACCAGCGCCGCACCCAAAGAATCGCCCATGCTTAATGGGCCGCCCCTTGGGTAGCCCAGGCCCAACGACACCGCCAGGTCGATGTCGCCGGGAGTGGCAATGGTTTGCTGGGCTATGTCGCTGGCCACGTTGACTATGCTGGCCACCATCCGCTGACCCACGAAACCCGCCGAATCGTCGATGACCGACACCGCGGTGCCGTCCGACGCAAACAAGGCGTGAGCCGCATCGCGCCATTGGGCCGAAGTGGCCGGCGAACACATCACCACACGGCGCTTGCCCTGCTCGAGTCCAAAAAAGGTATCCAGGGCCACTGTGCGCTCGCCGTCGAGCAGATATTCGGCCACCACGCTGGACGTGTCCTCGCCAAAAGGGGTGACCACGATCAATGCGTCGGCAGGCGGCGCATCTGAAGAGATGACGCCCACGCCCAGCTCTTTGAGCAACGCCGCGGCACGCTTGTGACCAACTGAATGATACGGCGCCACCCAGACCTTCAAGCCCTGGGGCAACGAAGGAACCGGCGGTGATTCCGGAACCTGCTTGGCGCCTTCGACATAGCGGTAAAAGCCCTCGCCTGTTTTGCGACCCAGCAGGCCGCCCGCAAAACGCACGGCGGTGATAGGGGAAGGCCGGAAGCGTGGCTCGTCGTAAAACTGCTGATAGATGGATTCCATCACGGGATGGGATACGTCGAGCGCGGTAAGGTCGAGCAACTCGAACGGCCCCATCCGGAAGCCGGCCTGCTCGCGCATGATCGCGTCGACTTGGTAGAACGGAGCCACGGCCTCTTGCGCCAGGCGCAGGCCCTCGATGTTCATGCCACGCCCGGCGTGGTTGACGATAAAGCCCGGCATATCCTTGGCGCGCACGGGGGTATGGCCCATGGTTCTTGCCAATTCCATCAGGGCATCGCCAACGGAAGCGTCGGTACGCAATCCGTCGATAATCTCGACCACCTTCATAAGCGGAACAGGATTGAAGAAATGATAGCCGGCCACCCGGTTCGGCTTGCGGCATCCCGCCGCGATGGCCGTGATGGACAACGACGAAGTGTTCGAGGCCAAAATGCAGTCGTCGGCAACTATACCTTCAAGCTGCTGGAAAAGATCGCGCTTGACTTCGAGCCGCTCGACAATCGCCTCGACCACAAGTTGTGCGGCCGACATCGCGGCAAGGTCGGTGCAAGCCTCGACACGCTGCAACGAGGCTTGCGCCGCTTCGGGTGTGATCTTGCCCTTGCCGGACAGTTTCTGCCAGATATTGTCGAGGCTGTCACGTGCAGCCGCAATCGCCTGCGCGTTCAGGTCGTACAGCAACACCCTTAGGCCGGCCTGAGCCGCAATTTGCGCTATGCCGCGCCCCATGGCGCCCGCACCGACGATTCCTATGGTTTCGATCTTTTTCATGTCATCCGACTCCGTACTGCCCGATTGCAAACAAAACCCTAATCATAGAACGGATTGGACCGCTTCCCGGACCAGAAGAAGAGCTATCGATGTCGAACAAAACCAACAAACTGGCAAATTGAGGGTATACCCTTAAATAAGTCTTGCATAAGACTAGGGTATACCCTATAATGGGTCATCTGCTCCACAAGAGCCAAACTTACAATACGGAGGCCTGCCATGACCAAATACAACATCGCAATGACTGATTCCCTCGAGCGCGCGCTGATCCACGGCGAAATCAACAGCTATTACAACCAGCCCACGCTGCTCCACTGGATCGGCACTCTAGTCAAGAAAGCGCAGGCCAAGCTTGTTTCCTACGCCGCCGACGTGTCCAACGACATGGACGCAGCACGCAAAGACGGTCACAAGGTCACCGCGGCCTGATTCTTCCTCCTCGTAGCACCCACTCGCGCGACGGCGCCATCCCAGCCGTTACATACGAGTTTTAAAAGCCGGCTCACGCACACAATGCGCGAGCCGGCTTTTTGTATGGTGCACACTCGATTTGATCGTTCTGGTCCGTCTCGTCCGTATTTCCGGCGCAAAGAAGCGGGACGCGGCATTGTCCGCTTGACACCATTTCACTCAACCACTAAAGTTTGCGGCAGTCAGCTGGGAGAGCGCGTCCACAAAAACGCCGCCGAAGGTGCACTCCCAAAACTCTCAGGCTCAAGGACCGGCTGACTCGCTGCCCGCAGTGGAAGGGGCGCGCTACTCTGGAGAGCAGCTTCCACCGAGAAGCTCACCGAAGGGGCTGGGCCGCTCGGCTCGAATCTCTCAGGTATCAAGGACAGAGCGGGAACAACGAAGCAAATGCTTCGCTTTTACCGTTTTAAAGTCCAGGATATGACAAGCACCCCACCTCTCAGACAAACCCCGCTGGCCTCCCGTCATATAGAGCTGGGCGCACGCATGGTTGATTTTGGCGGATGGGAAATGCCCATCCATTACGGATCACAGATCGACGAGCATAATGCGGTGCGGCAAGCCGCCGGCATGTTCGATGTTTCGCACATGTGCGTCATAGATGTGCAAGGCAACGATGCCCGCCCTTTCCTGCGCACCGTTCTGGCCAATAACGTCGACAAGCTGCAGCTTGCCGGCAAGGCCCTGTACAGCTGCATGCTGAACCCCCAGGGCGGCATTCTTGACGATCTCATCGTGTATTTCGAAAGCAACACCCGCTATCGACTCATCGTCAATGCAGCCACCGCGCTGCACGACCTGGCATGGCTCGCCCAACAGGTACAGCTGCAAAGCGCCGACGTTGCGCTGACGCCTCGGCGCTTCGGCGACGAGCCGGCCGGGGCCGCTGCCCTAGCAATCATCGCAGTGCAAGGCCCCCAGGCACGTGCACGCTGCTGGCAGGCAATGCCGCGCGCCGAGGCGGCGGCGGGCGACCTCAAGCCTTTCCATGCGATATATCACGCTGACCCACGATTCGGCGAAGTCATGATCGCGCGAACCGGCTACACCGGCGAAGATGGTCACGAACTGATCTTGCCGGCCGATCGGGTAATTGATCTTTGGAACGAACTGCTGAGCGTCGGCGTCCGTCCCGCGGGCCTCGGAGCGCGCGACACACTGCGCCTGGAGGCCGGCATGAACCTCTACGGCCAGGATATGGATGAACGCACTTCGCCGCTCGACTGTGGGCTGGGCTGGACCGTCGACCTGGACGCCTCGCGCAATTTCGTGGGCAAGGCGGCACTGCGCGAACAAGGGCAGAGGTGGAAGTCGGCCGGACTGATCGCGCTGGACCGCGCGGGGGTCTTACGATCCGGACAGCAAGTCGAAACCCCTGCCGGCGAAGGAGTGATCACCAGCGGCAGTTTCAGCCCCACTATGAATCAAAGCATCGGCCTGGCACGGCTGCCCCTAGATGTGGAGACAGACGCCGAAGTGCATGTGCTCATACGCGGCAAGACAGTGCGCGCCCGGGTAGTGCAACCGCCCTTCGTGCGTAACGGCCGGATAAAAGTTTGAACCTGTGGAATACAAGATGAGCAAACTCTTCAGCGAGCGCCATATCGGCCCCGACGCGAACGAGCGGCGACACATGCTCGACGCTCTGGGCTACGACAGCCTGGACACCCTGATCGACGACGTCGTACCGCCCGCAATACGACAGACTGCCACCCTGCCCCTGGGTGAATTCACCGAACCGCTTTCCGAGAATGATGCGCTGGCCAAGTTGCGGGCGCGCGCGACGCAAAACAAGGTCTTCCGCAATTTCATCGGCCAAGGTTATTACGGCACCTTCACTCCGGCCGTCATTTTGCGCAACCTGTTTGAGAACCCGGCTTGGTACACGGCCTACACGCCCTATCAACCCGAAATCTCGCAAGGACGCCTCGAGGCGCTGCTTAACTTCCAGCAAATGTTGACAGACCTGACCGGCATGGAAATCGCCAATGCGTCGATGCTGGACGAAGCAACAGCGGCGGCCGAGGCCATGACACTGTTGCTTCGCGTCAACCGCAACAGCTCGGTCCGCAACGTCTTTTTCGTCGCCGACGATGTATTGCCACAAACGCTGGAGGTTGTGCGCACCCGGGCTCAGGCGCTTGATATCACTGTGCAGGTGGGCCCCGCCGACCAGGCTGCGAAAGCCGGCGCCTTCGGTGTGTTGCTGCAATATCCCGGCGTGGATGGCAACGTGCGCGACTACCGCGCCCTGGCAACGGCCGTACACGAACAAGGTGGCCTGGTGGCAGTGGCGGCCGACTTGCTGGCGCTGGCTTTGCTTGCCCCGCCAGGTGAATGGGGCGCCGACGTAGTCGTGGGCAACGCACAGCGCTTCGGCGTTCCCCTGGGCTTTGGCGGACCCCATGCCGGCTACATGGCGGTGCATGACCAGTTCAAGCGCTCGCTGCCGGGCCGTCTGGTAGGAGTCACCATCGATACTCAGGGCGACCCGGCTTATCGCCTGGCCTTGCAAACGCGCGAACAGCACATACGACGAGAAAAAGCCACCTCAAACATATGCACGGCGCAAGCATTGTTAGCCATCATGGCTGCCATGTACGCCGTTTATCACGGCCCCGCCGGAATCAAGCGCATCGCCCAACGCGTCCACGACCTGACCGCAACCCTGGCGGCCGGCCTGGCCATGCTCGGCTGGCAAAGAAGCAACCAAAGCTATTTCGATACCTTGACCCTGCGTACCGGCCCCGCAACACAAGCCATAGTCGACTCGGCCATAGCCCGCGGCATGAACCTGCGGCTGGTCGACGACGCACACGTTGGCATATCGCTGGACGAAACCACAACAGCCGCCGACGTCGAAGCTCTTTTGAATGTGTTCGCCCAAGACAGGCAAGCCCCCCGCTACGACGCGCTGAATGTAGAACAAACGCCGGGTTATCCCGCCGAGCTGGCTCGTCAAAGCCCCTATCTAACCCATCCGGTATTCAACTCGCATCACTCCGAACACGAGATGCTTCGCTACCTGAGGCGTCTGGCAGACAAAGACCTGGCGTTGGACCGCGGCATGATTCCGCTGGGTTCGTGCACCATGAAGCTGAATGCGACCAGCGAGATCATCCCGATTACCTGGCCCGAATTCGCCGACATCCATCCGCTGGCTCCGGAAGACCAGACCGAGGGCTATCGCCAGATGATCGACGAGCTTGAAGCCATGCTGTGCGCAGTGACGGGCTACGCGGCGGTAAACCTGCAACCGAACGCGGGCTCACAGGGCGAGTATGCGGGCCTTCAGATCATTCGTGCATACCATGCCTCGCGTGGCCAGGCCGAACGCAATGTATGTCTTATCCCTTCGTCTGCACACGGAACAAACCCCGCCTCGGCCCAGATGGTGGACATGAGGGTGGTCGTAGTGGCTTGCGACAACCAGGGCAATATCGATCTGGACGATCTGCGCGCCAAGGCCCGGCAGCACAGCGCCACGTTGGCGGCCATTATGATCACCTACCCTTCCACGCACGGAGTCTTTGAAGAAACCGTGCGCGACGTGTGCGATATCGTGCACCAGCACGGCGGCCAGGTCTATGTCGACGGAGCCAACATGAACGCGATGGTGGGCCTGGCGGCGCCCGGCCTTTTCGGCGGTGACGTGTCGCATTTGAACCTTCACAAAACCTTTTGCATACCCCACGGGGGCGGCGGCCCCGGCGTGGGGCCGGTTGCGGTCGGAGCACACCTGGCGCCCTTCTTGCCGAATCACCAGGCCGGCGGCTATCAACGTTCTTCCGAAGGCATCGGCGCAGTCAGCGCCGCTCCTTTCGGCTCGGCCGGCATCTTGCCCATTTCGTGGATGTACATCGCCATGATGGGCGCACAAGGGTTGACTGATGCCTCGCGCAACGCCATTGTTGCAGCGAATTATCTGGCTACGCGCTTGCGCGATCATTACCCCGTACTGTATAGCGGCCGAAACGGGCTTGTGGCGCACGAGTGCATCCTGGACCTGCGCCCTTTGCAGAAGGCTACCGGCATCACCAACGAAGATGTGGCCAAGCGGCTGATGGACTATGGTTTCCACGCCCCGACCATGAGCTTCCCCGTGCCCGGCACCTTGATGATAGAGCCAACCGAAAGCGAGACGCTGTGCGAGCTGGACCGTTTCATCGATGCAATGGTGTCCATTCGTCACGAAATCGGCAAGGTCGAATCCGGCGAGTTCGCCGCCGAAGACAACCCGCTGCGCAACGCGCCCCATACCGCGGCCATGGTTACGGCCGACGAATGGAACCATGGCTACACGCGCTCGCAAGCTGCCTACCCCTTGCCCAGCCTGAGGCAGAATAAATATTGGCCCCCTGTGGGCCGGGTGGACAACAGCTACGGTGACCGCAACCTGTTCTGCTCGTGCATTCCCATCGAACAATATGCCCAAGAGCAAGTGGAAGCCTGAAGCCCGGGTGCGCAGCGTGGGGCCTGTTTCCCGCCCGGGAGCCAGCCTTGAGCTGCGCTGCCAAGACTTCCTTCGCGAACTTAGTCGTCTTTCTTGCTAAGCAGATCTTTCAACATGCCCAGGCGCTGCTTCGGGCTCAGTGCCTGCAGTTCGGGGTCTTCACGCAGCTTTACCGCCGAGAGCCCCATTTCGTCGATGAAGCGCGAGGGCTCGCAAACGACGTCGTCGCGCGCGCGACGGCGTTTTTTGCACCACGTCAGGTGCAAAGAGCGCTGCGCGCGGGTAATGCCCACGTACATAAGCCGCCGCTCTTCCTGTATGCGTGTTTCAAGAGACTCGGCAGCCTTGGCTGGATCGCCGTCCTCTTCGTCGCGCCCCATATGAGGGAGCAACCCCTCTTCGACGCCGATAAGATAAACATGCGGGTACTCGAGCCCCTTGGATGCATGCAGTGTTGAGAGCTTGACCGCATCCGGGTCTTCTTCGTCGCCGCGCTCAAGCATGGTGACCAGCGCTATGTGCTGGATCAGCTCGAAAAGGTCGAGCTCATCTTCTGTGGCCTTGCGCTTGAGCCAATCAACCAGTTCAAGCACGTTCTGCCAGCGCGTCTGCGCGGCGCGTTCTTCCAGGGTGTCGTACAAGTAGCGCTCGTATTCGATGGCGGCCAGCATCTCGTCCAGCAGGGGGCCGGCGGGCTCGGCGGCATGCGACGCCTGGCCGGCCTGCTGCCGGCCCGCGCGCTGTTGAGTGCGCTGAATGAATTTTGCGAACGCTTGCAGTGGCTCCAGTTGCCGCGCAGCCAGGCGCTGCGTATGGCCGATCTCGAAGACGGCGGCGAACAGCGACATGCCGCTTTCGGACGCGAACTCGCCCAGCGCCTTGAGGGTGGCTTGACCGATGCCGCGCCGGGGCGTTGTGACCGCGCGAATAAAAGCGGGGTCGTCGTCATCGTTGGCGATTAAACGCAGGTAGGCCAGTACGTCGCGTATTTCTGCCTTGTCGAAGAAGCTTTGCCCACCTGACACAGTGTACGGAATGCGCAGGTTGCGCAAGGCCTGCTCCGCCACCCTGGCCTGCTGGTTGCTTCGATACAGGATGGCAAAGTCGCGCCACTGGACCCGACGTTCGAAGCGTTCGGCCGATATGCGCATCGCCACGGATTCGGCCTCGATAAGGTCGGTTTCCATGGCGGTGACTTGTATAGGTTCGCCCACCCCAAGATCGGACCACAGTTTCTTGTCGAACAGGTTGGGGTTATGCCCGATGACCCGATTGGCCGCCGACAAAATACGCTGTACAGAACGATAGTTCTGCTCGAGCTTGATAACCTTGAGTTCGGGGTAATCTGTGGTGAGCTTCGCCAGGTTCTCCACCGTAGCGCCCCGCCAGGCGTAAATAGCCTGATCATCGTCACCCACCGCTGTGAACATCGCGCGCCGCCCCGTCAGAAGCTGCACCAGCCGATATTGGCATTCATTTGTATCCTGGTACTCGTCCACCAGCAGGTACTGCACTCGCGCCTGCCACCGTTCTCGCACCGCTTCATTCTTTTGCATCAGCATGGTCGGCAGCCGGACAAGGTCATCGAAGTCGACCGATTGGTAAGCCGCCAGTGTCGCCTCGTAGCTGCGGTAGATGCGCGCCGCCTCGGCTTCGTTAGGTGTAGAAGCCGCGCGTTCGGCTGCGTCAGGGTCCATCAACGCGTTCTTCCATAGCGATATCGTCTGCTGGGCGGCGCGCAACCTGGCCTTGTCGGTGGTGGCTAGAAGCTCTTGGATGATGCCCAGGGCGTCGGTGGAGTCCATGATGGAAAACTCCGGCTTCAGCCCGGCGTGGCGCGCTTCTTCACGCAGAAATCGCACGCCCAGCGAGTGGAATGTGCTGACGGTAAGCCCCTTGGTCAGTCGGGAATCAACCAGAGTCTTGACCCGCTCGCTCATTTCGCGGGCGGCCTTGTTCGTAAAGGTAAGCGCCACCACATGGCGGGCCATATAGCCGCACTCTCGCAGCAGGTAGGCTATCTTTTGCGTGATAACGCGTGTCTTGCCGCTTCCTGCGCCGGCCAGCACCAGGCAAGGGCCATCGAGGTACAGGGCCGCCACCTTCTGGGGCGAATTCAAATCATGGGCCAGAGTATGGCCGACCGGCATCGGCGAGGGGTGGGTCATCAGATTTCCAACGGATCGACTTCAAGCTGCCAGCGCACTCGCGTGTCGGCGGCCGCTTGCGGAAGGGCCTGCATCCAGGAGGAAAGAAAGGCCTGCAAGGCCGGCCGGCTGCCGCTTTCAATCAGCAATTGGGCTCGCTCTACATTGGCGACGCGCACCACGCGCAGCGGCACCGGGTCGTATAGGGTGACAGAGCCCGAGGCAGGATAGTGATCGGGAGACTGCTGAGGAAGTTCGCGCGCGATGGCAAGAAAATCAATGGCCAAGCGCAATTCGCGCGCCTCGGCCGTGAGCAGAGCCTGATGGGCGTAAGGCGGCAAACCCACCGCCTCGCGCTCGGCCAAGGCGTACTCGGCAAAGCCGGTGTAGTCGTGGCGCATTAAAGCCTGGTACACGGGCTGCTCGGGATAGTCAGTCTGGATGATGACCTGGCCGCCCCTGACGTGCCGCCCTGCCCGTCCCGCCACCTGCATCAACTGAGCAAACAGGCGCTCGGGCGCACGGAAATCTTGAGCGAACAGCATGGCATCTGAATTGATGACGCCGACCAAGCCCAGATTGGAGAAGTCGTGGCCCTTGGCCACCATTTGGGTGCCCACCAAAATATCGACCTCGCCCGCATGTACCTTGGCAAACAGGGCTTCGGCGCTGCCCTTGAGCCGAGTGCTGTCGGCGTCGATGCGTGCAATGCGAGCATCGGGAAACAGTTCGGCCATGTGCTCTTCGACCCTTTGCGTGCCTCTGCCCATGGGCTGCAGGTCTTGGTCGCCGCAGTCGGGACATGCGCGAGGCACCTGGCCCCGATACCCGCAATGATGGCAATGCAGAAGATTGCGCCCGCCCCGGCCCCGGTGCAGCACGGTATAAGCGGTGCAGCGGGTGCATTGGCTGACCCAGCCGCAGGAGGCGCACGACAGCACCGGCGCATAGCCACGTCGATTCAGGAACACGAGGCATTGCTGGCCCGACTGCAATCGCTCTTGCATGGCGGTGATCAGATGCGGCGACAAACCTTGCTGCAAGGCCAGCCGGCGAGTATCGACCAAACGAACGGCAGGCAGATCAGCGTCTCGGGCCCGATGAGAAAGCGACAGCTTCAGATACCGGCCGCTTTGCGCATGATGCCAGCTTTCAAGAGACGGGGTGGCCGAACCCAACACCACAGGGATGCCCAGGTCGTGCGCTCTCCATACGGCGAGGTCTCGAGCGGAATAACGCAGGCCTTCTTGCTGTTTATATGAAGCGTCGTGCTCTTCGTCGACGATGATCAGGCCCAGATCGGGTAAAGGCGTAAAGATCGACAAACGAGTGCCCAGCAGGATGCGCGCCTCGCCTCGTTGGGCGCGTAGCCACGCCCGCAAACGCTCGCCATCCGCCAGCCCGCTATGCAGCACAGCCAGGATGTCGGGCGCGGCAATGGCGGCCAGGCGGGACCGCAACGATCTCTCCAACTGGGGGGTGAGATTGATTTCGGGCACCAGGAACAACACCTGCCGGCCCTGCGATAAAACATGTTGAGCCGCGCGCAAATAAACTTCGGTTTTCCCGCTGCCGGTGATTCCATGCAGCAGCACTGCCTTGAACCCTTGTATAGCGCAAATTGCGGCGGCCGCCGCCTGCTGTTCGGCATTAAGTTCGGGGCCCGGCAAGGGGCTTGCCTCTGGCGATGCGGCACTGCGGCGCTTGGCATCGCTGCGCTGCACCGGCCCGCCGGCAGAGCGCTTGCCTTGATAGGCGCTGACTTTACGCAAGCCCGCCGGCAGGCACGGAAGCATCACCTCGCCCAGCGGCCGCTGGTAATATTGCGCCGCGAAGCGGGCCATCCGCATCCACTGGGCAGGCATGGGCGGCAAATCGTCCAGCACCTGCTCCACCGGCTTGATCAAGCGCTGCTCTATGGCCGGTTGGTCGACCGTTTCTACAACGATGCCGACCATCTTGCGCCTGCCAAACGGAACAATGACCCGGGTGCCCACGGCCACGGCCTGATCCGCCCGATAATCGAACAAACCCGGCAATGGAACATCGACCGCCACCCGCAGCCAGAAGACAGCGCTTTCGACTTGTTGCGAATGCTCGTCCTGAACCTGCCTGATGGATGGCGATGGAGTCATTGACACTTAAAGTAGTTTCTTATGAACAGTCTGCAAATGCTGACAAGACCGCGACTTGCGCAATTGGCTCGTCCCGCTTGTGGATAACTTTGGGGAGAAGCATGGTAACAACCGGGGAAAAGTCAATGAGGTTTAGCGCGATGTGCCAGCAGCAGCTACGCATAAAAACAAATAATGCTTATAAATCAGCTACTTACAAAGAACTATGAGACTGTAACTTAACAGTCTAGAAAATTGCTGCAGAGCGATGTAACTTGTGCACAACCTGCTGAAAGGCCCCGGATTACGAGCCTTTCAGAATTGTTCAGCGCAATAAGCTAACGCTTCCCGCGGCTATAGCTGTGGACTTCATCCACAAGCGTTGCAACCGCCTCGGGCGGCGTGAATCGCGATATGCCGTGACCAAGATTGAATACATGACCACCCTCGCCCACGGGGCCGAAGTCGTCGATGACGCGGCGCGCCTCGGTACGTATCGCGGCCTCGCCCCCAAAGAGCGCCATGGGGTCGATGTTGCCCTGCAGAGCAATCTTGTCTTCGACCCTGCGACGAGCTTGCGAAAGGTTGACTGTCCAGTCGAGGCCCATGGCATCGCATCCGCAACCAGCGATGTCTTCAAGCCACATGCCGCCACCTTTGGTGAATACGATGACCGGAACGCGCCTTCCTTCGCGCTCGCGCGTAAGGCCTTGTACGACTTGGCGAGTGTAGGCCAAAGAGAATTCTTGGAACAGGCTGTCGGCCAGCACGCCACCCCAGCTATCGAAGATCATGACGGCCTGGGCGCCTGCCTGTATTTGAGCGTTCAGGTACTGACTGGTAGCCTGCGCGTTGATATTGAGCATGCGGTGAACCAAATCGGGGCGTGCGTAAAGCATGCTTTTGATCAGGCGATAATCGCTGGAACCCTGCCCCTCGACCATATAGCATCCGATTGTCCAGGGGCTGCCGGCGAACCCGATAAGTGGGACTTTGCCGTCTAGTTCTTTGCGGATAACCTTGACAGCATCGAATACGTACTGCAATTGCGACATGTCCGGCACAGCCAGTTTGGCCACGTCGTCTTCAGTGCGTACAGGACGCGCGAACTGCGGCCCCTCGCCGGCGACGAAGTCGAGCCCCAGGCCCATGGCGTGCGGAACGGTAAGAATGTCGGAAAAAAGGATGGCCGCGTCAAGATCGAAACGCTCGAGGGGCTGCAGGGTGACCTCGCAAGCGTATTCCGGGTTTTGCGCCAGGCCCATGAACGAACCGGCGCGCGCCCTTGTCTGGTTATATTCGGGCAGATAACGCCCCGCCTGGCGCATTAGCCAGATTGGTGTGTAGGGCACGGGCTCGCGCATCAGCGCTTTCAGGAAAACATCGTTCTTAAGTATGGGGGACGACACGGCTATCCTCGAAAAAACACGCGGGTTATTTTACCCGCCGGAAGTAGATTTGGGGGGCGACTCGGACCGATACGGAGCGGCGTCGATGTCGTACTTGCGCATCAAGGCCCAAAACGCACGCCGGTGCTTTTGAGCGGCGCGGGCGGCCATGGCGATGTTGCCCGAATGCCGGCCCAATGCAGCCTTGATGTAGGCGGTTTCGAACCGTTCGATGATCTTGCCTTTGGCGGCCCGAAAGGATTCGCGGGAGGTCGCACTGCGCGATGCGGTAGCCGCCGCGTAGGCGTCGAGTTCGATACCGGTACGCTCAAGTATAGTCGAGCACAGCTCGGCTTCGCCGACAGGCTTGCCGGAATCACGACAAATGTACTCGCCGCCTCGCTCGCCCACCTTTGATGGTACGGCAGCAGCGGGCGCCGCCCATGACAAGGCAGGGGCCCGGCGTTCGTCGAGCAGACGCTCTATTCGGACCCGGAGCTCTTCGGGGCAAAGCGGGGTGCGCACGAAATCGCTTAACCCAAGCTCGTAGAGATCATTCAGGGCGGCAGCCTTGAGCTGGCCAATGAGCGCGAATACAGGGGTTGTGAGGCGTCCGTTGGCGGCAAGCAGACTGGTGCGCGCCCACGCAAGATTATCCTGGCTGACCGGGACGAGGCAAACATCGAAGCGGCGCAAAAGCATCGAGCCGTCGGCCAGATAACCCGACGCGCCAGGGCGGGTGACGTCGATGCTTGGAATGGGCGAATGAAAATACAGCCGGCCTGCCCAATGCCGCCCCGCCCAGGGGCGCATCCAGCTTTCAGTGCAAGCAGTGCCGATCAGGGCGCAATCGAGTCTCTCCCTCATGGTTGTCCTCCGTTTGGTGTATACCCATCACATTGAGAAGTGTGACCCAGCTTAGTCAGGGCCCACTCGAGCCACAATGGGCATAAGCATTGACTCGGAAACTACCTAGCCAAGGGTGGACAAGCACGAAGTATTATGGGGTGCGTATTCGGGATATCGCAGCCTTGATGTGCCGCCGAAGCAAAACAAGCCTCCCGGCTCGCACCGAAGAGGCTTGCCGTGTCGGGCGCCGCCAACGGCGCCCCAACACTTGCTAGCGACGCATCTTGGTAAGCCTGCGCGCAGCAGCGACCTGGGCCGCCAGCATGGCAAGCTCTGCCTCGACCACGGCGATGTCTTCTTTGTCCTTGGCGTTGCGCAAGGCCTCTTCGGCGCGCTCGCGCGCTTGCAGGGCCTTGGCTTCGTCAAGATCTTCAGCGCGAATGGCAGTGTCGGACAATACCGTTACGCCGCCCGGCTGCACTTCAAGAATACCGCCGGCGACAAATACGCTGACCTCTTCGCCGCTATCAGCCAGGACAATCTTGACGGTACCCGGCCGTATGCGTGAAATCAGCGGCGTGTGGCCGGGCATGATGCCCAGCTCGCCCGACTCGCCAGGCAGCACGACGAATTTCGCTTCACCGGCAAAAATCGATTCTTCCGCGCTGACGACGTCAACATGCAGGTTGGCCATAACAGATTCCTATTAGAGTGACTTCGCTTTCTCGATGGCTTCATCAATGGAGCCGACCATGTAGAAAGCCTGCTCGGGCAGCGCATCGCACTCGCCGTCGACGATCATCTTGAAACCGCGCAGTGTCTCGGACAGCGGCACGTACTTGCCAGGCGAACCAGTAAACACTTCGGCCACGTGGAAAGGCTGGGACAGGAAACGCTGAATCTTGCGGGCACGGGCCACGGCCTGCTTGTCTTCGGGCGAGAGTTCGTCCATGCCAAGAATGGCGATAATGTCGCGCAGCTCTTTGTAGCGCTGCAGTGTCTGCTGCACGCCGCGGGCAACCGCATAGTGCTCTTCACCCACAATCTGCGGGTCAAGCTGACGGCTGGTCGAATCGAGCGGATCGACGGCCGGGTAGATACCCAGTGCGGCGATGTCACGCGACAACACGACGGTGGAGTCCAGGTGCTGGAAGGTGGTGGCGGGCGACGGGTCGGTCAAGTCGTCGGCAGGCACGTAAACGGCCTGGATCGACGTGATCGAACCTGTCTTGGTCGAGGTAATGCGCTCTTGCAGCTTGCCCATTTCCTCGGCCAGGGTGGGCTGGTAACCCACCGCCGAAGGCATGCGGCCCAGCAGAGCCGAAACTTCGGTTCCGGCCAAGGTGTAGCGGTAGATATTGTCGACGAAGAACAGAATGTCGCGGCCTTCGTCGCGGAACTTCTCGGCCATGGTCAGGCCCGAAAGCGCCACACGCAGGCGGTTGCCGGGCGGCTCGTTCATCTGGCCGAACACCATGGCCACTTTCGACTCGGGCAGGTTATCCAACTGGATAACGCCGGCTTCGGCCATCTCGTGGTAGAAGTCGTTACCTTCACGAGTACGCTCGCCCACACCAGCGAACACCGATAGACCGCTGTGGGCCTTGGCGATGTTGTTGATGAGTTCAAGCATGTTTACTGTTTTACCCACACCGGCGCCGCCGAACAGGCCAACCTTGCCGCCTTTGGCGAAGGGGCAGACCAAGTCGATAACCTTGATGCCGGTTTCGAGCAGCTCGACCGAAGGCGAGAGCTCATCGAATTTGGGGGCGTCTTGGTGAATTGCGCGCACTTCATCGCTTTGGATGGGGCCACGCTCGTCGATGGGACGGCCAAGCACGTCCATGATCCGACCCAGGGTGCCCACACCGACCGGCACCGAAATGGGTGCTCCGGAGTTGGCCACAGCCATGCCGCGGCGCAGGCCATCGGAAGAGCCCATGGCAATCGTGCGGACGATGCCGTCGCCAAGCTGCTGCTGCACCTCGAAAGTGAGGCCGGCTTCGGCGAACTTCGAGCTGTCGTCGACGAGCTTGAGCGCGTCATAGATGTTGGGAATGTTGTCGCGGGGGAACTGAATATCCACCACGGCGCCGATGCACTGAACGATGGTACCGTTGCTCATGTTTAGTCCTTGCTAAATATCTTTGACGGGATGCCTTTCTGTCTATGCCTAGACAGCGGCAGCGCCCCCGACGATTTCTGAAATTTCTTTCGTAATGGCAGCCTGGCGGGTCTTGTTATAGACCAGCTCCAGCTCTTCGATGATCTTTTTGGCGTTGTCCGACGCAGCTTTCATGGCGACCATGCGAGCAGATTGCTCGGACGCCATGTTTTCCGCCACGGCCTGATACACCAGCCCTTCGACGTACCGGAGCAACAGGTCATCGATGACGGATTTCGCATCGGGCTCGTAGATGTAATCCCAGCCGTACTGCGACTTGACCCGTTCTTGTTCATCTTGCGCAGCAGCTTCTTCAGACTGGAACGGATCGTTCAGACCGCTGGGCAGCGGAAGCAGACGAATAAAGCTTGGGTCTTGCTTCATGGTGTTGACGAAGCGGTTGGTCGCCACGTAGACAGCGTCGATTTTGCCGTCGGCAAAATCGTCGAGCTGAACCTTGATGGCGCCGATGAGGCGATCGAGGTTGGGCGCGTCGCCAAGCTGTACTTCTTGCGAAACCAGGTCGGCGCCAATACGGGTGAGAAAGCTCAGCCCCTTGTTGCCCAGCGCAGTGGCTTGCACCTTGATGCCCTTTTGCTCGAACTCTTTGAGACGAGTGAGCGCAAGACGGGTAATGTTGGTGTTAAGACCGCCACACAGACCCTTGTCGGTAGTTACCAGCACGACGCCGACCGCTTTGACATCCTTGCGCTCAATCATGTACGCATGATGGTAGTCGGGATGCGCCTGCATGAGGTGGGCGGCAATTTCGCGCACCTTGGTTGCATAGGGACGGCCGGCACGCATTCTTTCCTGCGCTTTGCGCATTTTAGAAGCCGCCACCATCTCCATGGCTTTGGTGATCTTCCGCGTGTTTTGCACGCTTTTGATCTTGGTTCGAATTTCCTTGATTCCGGCCATCGTACTTCCTGTCAGGGCGTTGCCGCGGGCGCCTTTTGAGGCTTTCCCGCGTTACGTATGGGCCGCCGCAGCGGCCCTCGCCAATCACACTTAAAAAGCACCGTGCTTTTTGAAATCCTCAATGGCTGCCGCAAGCTCGGCCTCGTCTTCCTTGGACAGTTCTTTTTTGTCCTCGATACGCTGCACCAAAGCTTCATGCTTGGACTTCAAGGCATCTTTAAGCGCCTTCTCGAACGGCAGGATCTGTTCGACTTCGAGGTCGTCGAGATAGCCCTTCGTGACGGTGAACAACGAAACGGCCAGTTCCCAGACCTGAAGCGGCTGGTACTGGGGCTGCTTGAGAAGTTCGACCACACGCTTGCCGCGCTCGAGCTGGCGACGGGTGGCGTCGTCAAGGTCGGAGGCGAATTGAGCGAATGCCGCCAGTTCACGATACTGGGCCAGGTCGGTACGAATACCGCCCGACAGCTTCTTGATGACCTTGGTCTGGGCCGAACCACCAACACGCGACACCGAGATACCGGCGTTGATGGCTGGGCGCACACCCGCGTTGAACAGGTCGGATTCGAGGAAGATCTGACCGTCGGTAATCGAGATGACGTTGGTCGGAACAAAGGCGGAAACGTCGCCGGCCTGGGTTTCGATGATGGGCAGGGCCGTAAGGGAACCGGTTTGGCCCTTTACCGCACCGTTGGTGAATTTCTCGACGTAGTCGGCGTTGACGCGGGCTGCGCGCTCGAGCAGACGGGAGTGCAGATAGAACACGTCGCCGGGGTAGGCTTCACGGCCGGGAGGACGGCGCAACAGCAGCGAGACCTGGCGATAGGCCCAGGCTTGCTTGGTCAAGTCGTCGTACACGATAAGGGCGTCTTCGCCGCGATCGCGGAAGTACTCGCCCATGGTGCAGCCGGAGTAGGCCGACAGATATTGCATGGCGGCCGAATCAGACGCGGCAGCAGCAACCACGATGGTGTATTCGAGGGCGCCGTGCTCTTCGAGCTTGCGCACCACGTTACTGATCGTGGATGCCTTCTGGCCGATGGCGACATAAACGCAAGTGACGTTCTTGCCTTTCTGGCTGATGATGGTGTCGACGGCGACGGCGGTTTTACCGGTTTGGCGGTCGCCGATGATCAGCTCGCGCTGGCCACGGCCGATCGGCACCATGGAGTCGATGGCCTTGGTGCCCGTTTGCAGGGGCTGGTCGACCGACTGACGAGCGATAACGCCTGGAGCGACCTTTTCAATGATGTCGGTCTCTTTGGCGTTGATGGGGCCCTTGCCGTCGATGGGCGCACCCAAGGCGTCGACCACGCGGCCGCGCAGTTCGGGGCCCACGGGCACTTCAAGAATGCGGCCGGTGGTTCTAACCGTGTCGCCTTCGGAAACGCCGGTGTAGTCGCCCAAAATAACAGCGCCGACGGAATCACGCTCGAGGTTGAGCGCAAGGCCATATACATTGTTGGGGAACTCAAGCATTTCGCCCTGCATCACGTCGGACAAACCGTGAATGCGGGTAATGCCGTCGGTCACGGAAACGACCGTGCCTTGCGTACGTACGTCGGTGGACGCGCCCAAGCCTTCGATGCGGCTTTTGAGCAGCTCGCTGATCTCTGACGGGTTAAGTTGCATGTTCAGACTCCTGGAATCCTGTTGACCGGCTCGCTCTAGGCGGCCAGCGTATCGCGCATGCGGACCAACTGGGCCCGCACAGAAGTATCGAGTACTTGGTCGCCGACCACCACACGCACGCCGCCGATAAGATCAGCGTCGACCGTGACAGCCGGCTTGAGTTTGAGGCCAAATTTCTTTTCAAGAGCAGCGATGAGGTCTTGCACCTGAGCGTCAGTTAGCGCATAGGCGCTGGTGATCTGTGCAAGTGCGGTGCCTTCAAGCTTGTTCTTAAGCAGATCGAACTGCTCGGCGATTTCGGGCAGGACCAGCATGCGGCCGTTCTCTACCAGCAACTCGATGAAGTTGCGGGCATTTTCCGAAACCGGAGATTTAACCAGGCCCGTAAACAACTCGACGCGCTTGGCGTCATTCAGGCGTGGATCCCCCAGCGCTTCCCGTACATCTTCGAGCGTTGCCAGCGCGGCGAACTCGTTGAGCAGCTCTGACCAGGATTCCAGGTTGCCACCTTCTTGCTGGGCCGCCTGGAATAGCGCTTCGGCATAGGGTCTTGCGATAGTCGATAGTTCAGCCATTGCCTGCCCTGATGATTACAATTGCGTCTTGAGCTGGTTAAGCAGCTCGGAGTGTGCCTGGGCGTCGACCTCGCGCTGGAGAATCTGCTCTGCACCCTTGACCGCCAGAACCGCCACTTCAGACCGCAGGCCGTCGCGGGCGCGCTGAACCTCTTGGGCTGCGTCCTGCTTGGCTTGCGCGAGAATGCGGGCTTTTTCGGCCTCGGCCTCGCGGCGGGCTTCATCAATGATGCCTGCTGCTTGCTTCTCGGCTTCGAGCATGCGAGCATGATTCTCAGTTTTGGCCGAAGCTTCGATCACGTTGATGCGCGCTTGTGCCTGGGCCAGGTCTGCCTTGCCCTTGTCGGCGGCCGCTAGGCCGTCGGCGATCTTCTGACGGCGATCGTCCATTGCTTTCGTAAGAGGCGGCCATACGAATTTCATCGTAAACCAAGCCAGTACGAAAAACACGATCATCTGAAAAAAGAGAGTCGCGTTTAAGTTCACGGTCGTTTCCCTTTAATACCACTTGTGCCACACAGCCCGGCTGCCTGACACCATGTCCAAGCCGCCGGCAACGCTTCGCTTTCGAAACGCCGCCAACAGCTGCTTACCCGCGCGCGGGCTTGGTGCTTACCCGACGAACGGGTTGGCGAAGGCGAACAGCATGGCAATACCAACGCCGATCAGGAACGCCGCGTCGATCAGGCCGGCAAGCAGGAACATCTTGGTTTGCAGAGCGTTCATCAGCTCGGGCTGACGTGCCGAGGCTTCGAGATACTTGCCACCCATCAAAGCAATACCGATACTGGCGCCAAAAGCACCCAGTCCAACAATAAGACCGCAAGCCAGAGCAACGAAAGCAACGTTGGTCATAACAACTCCTTGGTTAAAAACCTGGTAATCAAAAAGTCAAAAAAGAGGAAACTTCTTTGCAAGAACACCTTGCGCCCCGGCCGAGACGAACACTACCCCGGACCGGAATTCGATCAATGGTCTTCGTGAGCCAACCCTACGTAAACCAGGGACAACATCATGAAGATATAGGCCTGCAGCAAGACGATGAGGATGTGGAAGATCGCCCACACCGACCCTGCCAGAATATGGCCAATACCCAAGCCTATGCTTGCACCATTAAATCCGGCCCATGCACCACCCAAAAGGGCGATAAGCATGAATAGCAGCTCGCCGGCAAACATGTTGCCGAACAACCGCATTCCCAGCGACACCGTTTTAGCGGCGTACTCCATCAGGTTCAACAGCAAATTGAAGGGAACCAGTAGCAAGCCGACGACGCCCTTGGCGTGGAAAGGCGCGGTAAACAGGCCCTTGACGAAGCCGCCGCCGCCTTTGATCTTGATGCCGTACCAGATGGTAAGCAGCAGCACGCCCAGCGACATGCCCATGGGCACGTTCAGGTCGGCCGTCGGAAGAATGCGATGATAGTAGAGAATATCGTGATGTTCGTTGGCCAGACCCAACTGGATGAAGACCCAACCAAGAAGATCGACCGGCACCAGGTCAAGGGTGTTCATAAGAACAACCCACAAAAATACGGTAAGCGCCAACGGAGCCACGAAACGGCGGGTGGCCTCGCTGGGAATGATGGACTTGGCTTCGTCGGCAACCATGCCCACAAGCATTTCCACGCCCATCTGGAAGCGGCCGGGAACACCCGCCGTGGCGTTCCTGGCGGCGCGCCACAGCACAAAGACCACGATGGCGCCCATGAAAATGGACCAGAAGAGGGAGTCGTAGTTGACGACGCCGAAATCGGCGATGACAGACTGCTTTTCGCCCAGATTGTTCAAGTGAACCAAGTGATGCTGAATGTACTCAGACTGAGGCGACGAAACATTGCTAGCAGCAGCCATTGGAACCTACCCTGTTAACTTGTGACAAGAACGCGCCATTCGCTAAAAACGCCACGCCCGAAAATTTTACGCCGATCTTGCTATGGCAGCCGGCGAAACACCAACAACAGCACATAGCCCTTCAATACACATACCAGCCCAAACAACAAGGCCGGCCAAACCAGCCAACTGCCGGCCAGATACGCGGCCAGTGCAAGCAGCAGCACCGCGGACCCCAGCTTGATGAGCTCACCCAGGAAAAAGGTGAACGGACTGGCTTGCTTGGAACCCAACAACCCCATGAGCAGTCGCATCGCGAAAAGCGCATTAGGGATGAAGTAGGCGCCGGCGCCGATTAGCGCCGAAGCCCCCGCCGCCGCTCCTGCAACGAGCCACGAAACCAGGCCCGCAGCCAGACCCAAAATGGCCTGCGCAGCCAAGGCACGAAGCAAACCCCGCCCCGCCTTGAACCGCAAGAGCTCGCGGTCGGCATCGCTAAGTACGATGGCGGCGTCTGGGCCGGCCTGGCCGACACTGGATTCACCAATTTTTCCATCAGTACTGCGCATGTTGCCCTGACCTTGCGTAATGTTTCGCCCCCCGCGAACTAAAGAACCAGAGCTTGGATAGCGGGGCAAAAAAACATCGCTCAGCGTGTTGCGTCAAACTCGTAGAGTATAACTTTATTTTTTAGTAGTAAGCAAATTGTCAGGCAACAGAATAACTGATCGGCAGCACCCCTTGCCACCGGCCCGACCCACGCGAGCAAGGCGGCGGCAAGAGTGCGCTGAAGGCGCCCAGACGTGGGCTTTTAACAACACCCAGCCCGGCAGCGCGGTTCGACTCATTGATGTTTGAAGTTCGGCTCGCGCTTTTCGATAAACGCAGCCATGCCTTCCTTTTGATCTTGCGTCGAGAACAAAGCATGAAAGTTGCGCCGCTCGGCCAACATGCCTTCGTTCAAGGGCATTTCGTATGCGCGATTGATGGACTCTTTGGCCATCATGACCGACACCAGCGACTTGGATGCAATGACGGCGGCCACTTCAAGCGCTTCGTCCAAGAGGCGGTCGACCGGCACCACGCGTGACACCAGGCCCGCCCGCTCGGCTTCTTCGGCGTTGATCATGCGTGCCGTCAAGACCATATCCATGGCCTTGGCTTTACCCACGGCGCGAGGCAGGCGTTGCGTACCGCCAAAGCCCGGAATAATTCCCAGGTTGATTTCGGGCTGTCCGAAACGCGCGTTCTCGGCGGCAATGATGAAATCGCATTGCATTGCAAGCTCGCAGCCGCCGCCCAGCGCATAGCCGGATACCGCCGCGATGATGGGCTTGCGAATGCGGCGCAGCGATTCCCAGTTGTGTCCGAGATAATCCTGCTTGTAGACGTCGGCGTACGACCAATCTTTCATCGCGGCGATGTCGGCGCCCGCGGCAAATGCCTTTTCGCTGCCCGTAAGCACGATGGCGCCAATGCCGTCGTCGCCGTCAAAGGCGCGCAAGGCTTCGGCCAGCTCATCAACCACCTGGTTGTTCAGCGCGTTCAACACTTTGGGACGGTTCAAAGTAAGCAATCCCACCCGGCCGCGGGTCTCGATTTTTACCAAAGATTCGGTCATGCCCATTTCCTCTTGCACAGTAATATAGGGGGTATGAAAACAGAACCCATACTTTACAGCCTAACGCCCTTCGATCCCGCAGGGCATCGTTTTCGCATCGAACTGCGCATACCGCGTCCGCACCCGCACGGCCAGGAATTGACGTTGCCCGCGTGGATTCCCGGCAGCTATCTCATACGCGATTTCTCGCGCCAGGTGGAAACCATCAGCGCACGCAGCGGCGGCAAGCCCGTTGCCCTTCGAAAGACCGGCAACCACAGTTGGCAATGCGAACCTTGCCGCGGCGTCTTGCATGTGGAATACACGGTCTATGCCTGGGATCTTTCCGTGCGTGGTGCACATTTTGACGAAACCCACGCCTTCTTCAACGGCACCAGCGTCTTCCTGTCGCCCACCGGCCACGAGAAAACGCCCTGCCTTCTTCATCTGCACCCGCCTGCCCATGCGCGCAACTGGAAGGTGTTTACGAGCTTGCCCGTAGCAACAGGGCGCGCGGCGGCTGCGCGGCCACATGGATTCGGCCTGTATTCCGCGCCCGATTACGACGCACTGATCGACCATCCGGTCGAAATGGGTACACCCCAAGTGGCCCGCTTCACGGCACATGGCGCACAGCACGAAATGGTCTTCACCGGCGTGCTTCCCAACCTTGACCTCAAGCGCATTGTGGCCGACGTGAAGAAAATCTGCGAAGCTCAAATTGCATTGTTCGAGCCGGAAACATTGCAAGCGCCTTTTCTGGATTCAGCCGATCGATATGTGTTCATGACCATGGTGGTTGGCGATGGCTACGGCGGGCTGGAGCACCGCGCCTCCACCGCGCTGATGGCTTCGCGCCACGACCTGCCCACCGTGGGCGGCGCCGAACCCGGCGACGCCTACCAAAGCTTTCTGGGCCTGGTCAGCCACGAATACTTCCACACCTGGAACGTCAAACGCATCAAGCCGGCCGTCTTCGCCCCCTACGATCTTTCGCGCGAGAACCATACGAGCCTGCTGTGGGTCTTCGAAGGCTTCACCTCTTACTACGACGACCTGATGCTGCTGCGGTCGGGCGTCATAGATCAAAAAGCCTACCTGTCGCGACTGGCCAAGACCATCTCGGCCGTAAGACGCGGGCCCGGGCGGCATAAGCAATCGGTGGCTGAAAGCTCTTTTGATGCATGGACCCGCTTCTACAAGCAGGACGAAAACTCGCCGAACGCGCTGGTCAGCTACTACGCCAACGGCTCTCTGGTGGCGGCCGGGCTCGACATGCTGATCCGCCGCGAGACGCAGGGCGTCAAGTCGCTCGATGATGTGATGCGGCTGATGTGGAAGCGCTATGGCCGGCGCTTCTATCAAGGTACGGTCAAGGGCATTCCCGAAGACGCCATGGCCGGCCTGATCCTGGAAGCCACCGGTGTCGACGCCTCGGGCTTTATCGAACGCCACGCCCACGGCCGCGAAGACGTGCCGCTGGAAACCTTGCTGGCCGGCCAGGGCATTGCGATGAGCTGGAAAGCCTCGTCCACCACGCCTTCTTTAGCTATACGTACACGCATCAGCCATGACGAAGTGCAGATTGCCACGGTGTACGAAGGCGGAGCCGGGCATCGGGGCGGTCTTTCGGCAGGCGACACGCTGGTGGCCGTCAACGGCCTGCGGGTGTCTCGCGACGACGGGCTTGAACGTTTGCTGTCGGCTTATCAGCCGGGGCAAACGGTGGAAGTACACGTTTTTCGTCGGGATGAGCTGCGAACGTTCGAGGTGCAGCTTGGCGAGCCGGACATGGGTGAATGCGTGCTGACAGGGGATTCTTAGGCCGCGCGCACGCGCGCCGAATCTATCGGTTGCACCGCCAGTCGCAGTCCCATCGCTCTGAGGATGGCAATCAAGCTGCTTAAAGCCGGGCTGCCCTTCGGTGAAAGGGTGCGGTACAGCTCGGCCATCGCCTCGTCATGTCCTCTGTTTCTCATTGTCAGTTCTCCGTTGCCAGTCTTGCCAATAGCCCACAACCTAGTCAATATCGGCGCTCTGCGTGCGTTTGTCACCACCGCCCAGCTTCGATGCGAGCCTGAATCGCCTTCGCCGCCGTTACCCCGTCGGCCATGGCGGTTACCACGCAGGGATGAAATCGCTGCGCCACCTCGCCCGCGGCATAAACACCCGCGCAGCTGGTCTGGGCGGTAGTCATGTCGGTATGGATGTAGCCGCGCTCGGAACGAGCCAGCCCCAGGCCATCGGCAAAGCCCACGCAAGGCTCCCAGCCATAAAACACCAGCATCAGATCGTAAGGGCGCCCGTTCACTGTACGGGCGCGGGGGTCGGCCAGGTAATCGCCCAGGACGACATGGCCGGCGGGCATGCGGCGCACGAACTGATGCTGGGCGCGCACCGTGCGGGCGTAGATATGGACTTCCGCCGCGCCATGATCGATGGCGTACAAGGCGTTCTCGAAACCATTGTCGCCGCCGCCCAGCACCGCCACCCGGCGTCCCTGGAAACTTTCGGCCACGATATGGTCGCCCGGCCCCACCAGCACGCCCGGAAACGGCCGCCCCCGGTCGGTGGCGGATTCCGCCTCGGCATCAGCAAGGGTGCGAGCGCGCGTGCCGGTGGCGAGCACCACATGCCGCCCTCGCAACGCTGCGCCCTCGTGCGTTGAGGCGACAAAGCCGCCGCCCTCAACCGCTTCGACTGACTCCACTGCCGTTGAAAGCCGCAAAGGTACTTGCGCCCGTTGCAGACTGGCCGCAAAGTTTTCGGCCACCTCCGGGCCAGTATGCCCAGGCAGCGACGCGTTCCAATCGTCCGGAAACGGATGGACCAGACACAACCCCCCCACTTGCGCACCCGCCTCGAGCAGCAGCGGCGCAAAACCCAGGCGCGCAAGCCACAGCGCACACGATGCCCCAGCCGCGCCTGCCCCGATAATTAGGGCGTCGTACATTTTTTCGTCGTGCATGAGTCGTTCTTGCTACCTGCAAAGCTTGTGCTTGCCAGCCGCCCGCCGCCTTGAGCAACAGGGCTGCTGGAATAGTGAGGCCAATGATATATCATCCGACAACGCCCTTCTCTTACGCATAGCTCCAAGGCCCCATCATGCCCACTAGACGCATATTCTTTTCCCAGTTGGCGCTGGACGCCCGCATCGGCATTCTCGAGCACGAACTTCGCGCCACCCAGCCCCTGCACATCGACGCCGAACTCGATGTCGATGTGGGCCAGCAGGTAAACGATCAAAACATCCAGACAGTTCTGGACTACCGCCTGCTGCGCGAGGCCATCGTGCACGAATGTACCCAGGCCCACGTCAATCTGCTTGAAACCCTGATCGAACGCGTGGTCGAAAGGCTCTTCCGCGAGTTCGCCGAAGTGCAACGGGTTAAAATCCGCATCAGCAAGCCCAGCGCTTTTTCCGACTGCGCCGCAGTGGGCATCGAGCTGGATCGCCGCCGGTAGCCAACGCCGCTTATTTTTCATCAAGCCGCCGGCGCCGCGCCGGCCTGGTGTTTGCCCACCCGGGCAACTGCCCTTTTCGTGTTTACAGGCCCCAAGCCATGCCCCCCTCCATCGCACCGTCTGGCTCCGCCATGCAAGACGCCAATACCCACAATACCCTTGTCCCCGATTCCTCCAGCGGCCGCGTTGCGGAAGCCGGCGACACCGATTCCAATATGACTCGACCGCCGGCTCGTGACCGCCGCCAACGCACTGACGACAATAAGCTGGTCAAGCGCCTGATGCGCGAAACCGGTCGCGCCATCGCCGATTTCAACATGATCGAGGAAGGCGACAAGGTCATGGTGTGCCTGTCGGGCGGCAAGGATTCGTACGGGCTTCTGGACATTTTGCTTACGCACCAGGCACGCGCCCCATTCAAGTTCGACATCGTCGCCGTCAACCTCGACCAGAAGCAGCCGGGTTTTCCTGACCATGTGCTTCCCGAATACCTGAAAGCGCTCGGAGTGCCTTTCCACATCGAGACCCAGGATACTTATTCAGTGGTGACACGCGTCATACCAGAAGGCAAGACGATGTGTTCGCTATGTTCCCGCATGCGCCGGGCCATCCTGTATCGCGTGGCATCGGAACTGGGCGCCACCAAAGTGGCGCTGGGCCATCACCGCGACGACATCCTGGCCACCTTCTTCCTGAATCTGTTTTACGGCGGCCGCATGAAGGCCATGCCACCCAAGCTTATGTCAGACGATGGCAAGCACATCGTCATCCGCCCCCTGGCCTATGTGCCCGAGAAAGACCTGATCGCGTACGCCAAGCTCAAAGAGTTCCCGATCATCCCGTGCAATCTGTGCGGCTCGCAAGAAAACCTCAAGCGCCAGGAAATGAATCGCATGATCGCCGAGTGGGACAGAAAAATGCCCGGCCGCTCGTGGAATGTGTTCGGCGCCCTAAGCCGCGTAGTGCCCTCGCATCTGATGGACAACCAACTATTCGACTTCACCGGTTTGAAAACAACAGGCATCGCCGACGAAGAGGGCGACATGGCCTTCGATTCAGAGGATTTCAACGCGCCTGTCGCAGGCTTCGAATATACGGACGAAGTCGAGAATGGAAGCGCTCACGATTCCAGCCAAGCCGTAAGCCCGACCGCCGGAAAGCGCCCCATCATCTTCATGACCGACCTGCGCACAACTGGTGAAGACGAAGGCTAAATAGAAGCGGCGGCACAGGCGCTTGTGGCGCAGCCGCTGCGGCGCCACACAATATACTCACTCGTCAATAATTCCCAAGCGCAAGCCGCTGGAGGCTGGTGCAGCCAGTACCGGGCGTTGGAGGGCGCTGCCACAAACCGCCCGACCGCCCGGTACTGGCTGCACCAGCCTCCAGCGGCGCTTAAGCACCCAAATCAGCCCCGCCTAAACCAGACCAACTCAACCCTGCCACATCGAATCACCGCACGATAAACATGACAGAGCGATCAGCTCGAAGACTCAATCATGCCCTCCCAGCGGGGCCCATCAATATGGATATCGAACAGGTCAAGCACGCGCACGATAGTATGGTCGACCATCTCTTCGATAGTAGCCGGATGATGATAAAAAGCCGGTAGTGGCGGAAAGACAATGCCGCCCATTTCGGTCACGGCTGTCATATTGCGCAAATGAGCCAGGTTGAAAGGCGTTTCACGCACCAGCATCACCAAGCGGCGACGCTCTTTTAACGTTACGTCAGCCGCGCGGGTGATAAGGTTGTCGGACAAGCCATGCGCCACCGCAGACAGGGTGCGCATCGAGCATGGCACAACCACCATGCCCGTGGTGGCGAAGCCGCCGCTTGCAAGCGCTGAGCCCACATCGCGAAAACTGTAAACATGATCGGCCAGGTCATAGACATGCTGACGCGACAAGCCAAGCTCGTACTTGATATTGAGCACGCCTGGAGGCGACACCACCAAATGCGTTTCCACACCGCCCACGTCGCGCACCGCCTGCAGCAGACGCGTGGCATAGATGGCGCCTGTGGCGCCGGTAATGCCTACGACAAGGCGACGCTTTGGCGCGCTCATGAAAACGCCCCTGGGCGCTTATTCATCGCCCAGTGCGCCAGCCTCTTTCAGAGCTTCAAGCAGCTCGCCGCTTTCATGCATCTCGGCGACGATGTCGGAGCCGCCCAGGAATTCGCCCTTGACGTAAAGCTGAGGGATCGTGGGCCAATTGGCGTACTCTTTGATGCCTTGGCGGACTTCCTCGTCTTCGAGCACATTGACCGTAACCAGCTTGGTAACGCCAGAGGACTTCAGAATCTGGATCGCGCGACCAGAGAAGCCGCACTGTGGAAACTGCGCCGTGCCTTTCATGAAGAGGACAACGGGATGGGCAGTGACCGTCTCGCGAATGAAATCTTGTACTTCGCTCATGATGTTCTAACTCTCCTGATAATTACCTTCATTATAGGTTGCCGCCAGAAATTCGCTCTATTCCCGCAAGGTCAATGTGGCTATTCACGTACTTGAAGCCGGCCGCCTGCAACAACCGGCGCACAGCGGCGGCCTGGTCGTAGCCGTGCTCCATCCATAAACCTCCGCCAGGCGTCAGCCATTGTGGAGCGTGCGTGACAATATGCGCCAGCGCGCCCAGGCCGTCCCCGCCGTCCGTCAGCGCAGCGGCCGGCTCGTAACGCAGGTCTCCGTGCTTCAGATGGGGGTCGCTGCTATGGATATAGGGCGGATTCGACACAATCAGATCAAAGGCCGGCTGCCCCGCCAAAGCCTCGAACCAGCTTCCTTGCAAAAATGTCACTTGCGCCCCCAGCGCGTTCGCGTTGCGGCGCGCCACATCCAAGGCTGTGGCACTAAGATCGGTGGCAACGACCACGGCGTCTGGTCGGGCCAGGGCCACCGACACGGCAATGGCGCCACTGCCTGTACCCAAATCAAGCACTCGCGGCTTTTCAACGCCTCGTCGAGCAAGTTCAGCGACGGCGACTTCCACCAGCAACTCGGTTTCCGGCCTGGGGATCAACACGCCGGGCTCGACTTTAAAGTCGTAACCCATGAACTCACGATGGCCAATAAGATACGCCATGGGCTCGCCGGCCAAGCGCCGGGCCAGCAGCGACTCGTACCGGGCAAGCTGCGCCGCCTCGAGGGCATCGGTATCGTGGGCTATTAGCCAGACGCGCGATACATCCAGTGCGTATTGCAACAGCATCTGCGTTTCGAGACGCGGCAAGGGGCTCTGGCGCAATAAGCTACGCACACAAGCCGACGACAAACTACGCCTCGCCCAGCGCGGCGAGCTGCTCGGCCTGGTGTTCAGTGCGCAGAGCCCCCGTCAGCTCTTCGAGATCGCCTTCCATAATGCCTTGAAGCTTATACAAGGTAAGGTTGATGCGGTGATCAGTTACCCGCCCCTGGGGATAATTGTAGGTGCGGATGCGCTCTGAACGGTCGCCCGAACCCACCAGGCTCTTGCGCTGAGCGGCTTCTTTGCTTTGCTGCTCTTGCTGCTGCATGTCCTTGAGCCGGGCGGCCAATACCTGCATGGCCTTGTCCCTATTGCGATGCTGGGAACGGTCGTCTTGGCACTCCACCACCAGGCCCGTGGGCAAGTGGGTAAGGCGCACCGCCGAATCGGTCTTGTTGACGTGCTGCCCGCCGGCGCCGCTGGCTCGAAAGGTATCAACGCGCAAATCGGCCGGATTGATATTGATGTCGCTTTGAGCATCGGCTTGGGGCAGAACAGCCACCGTGCACGCCGACGTATGAATGCGGCCCTGCGTTTCAGTTTCAGGAACCCGCTGCACACGATGCGCACCCGATTCGAACTTCAGCCGCCCATACACCGAGTCTCCGTCAATGCGGGCGATCACCTCTTTATAGCCGCCGATTTCAGACGGACTTTCAGACATCAACTCGACCTTCCAGCCCAGGTTCTCGGCGTAACGGCTATACATGCGCAGCAAATCACCCGCGAACAGCGCACTTTCGTCTCCTCCGGTACCTGCGCGGATTTCAAGAAACACATTGCGGTCATCGTCGGGGTCGCGCGGCAGCAGCAATATCTGCAGCTCTGCCTCCAGCTCTTCAATGCGATTCTTGCCCAGCTCGTATTCCTCTTCCGCCATCTCCTTCATTTCGGGGTCGCCCATCATCTCTTGGGCGGCCTGCATGTCGGTTTCTGTACGCACGAAATCGTTGAAGGCCTGGACGACAGGGTCCAGCTCGGCGCGCTCGCGCGACAGCTTGCGGAATTTATCCATATTGCCTGCGATTTCGGGCTCGGCAAGCATGGCATCGATCTCGATCAGCCGGTGAGCAAGCTGCTCCAACCGGCTGCGCATGGAACTTTTCATATAGAAGGAACGGAAGAGTTTTTTGAAGAAGAAGCGCGCAGACGGAACCAGGCAGCGTCGCTAACGACGGCGTTCAGTGCGAGGCAACAGGCGCGGCAGCAGATTGAGAAGCTGCTCGCGTTCGGCATCTTCGCTGCGATTGAGCGCCGACAGCGGGCCGTGCATGTATTTCTGTGTAAGGGCGTGAGCCAGTTGCTCGAGCACCGCTTCGGGTGATTCGCCCTTGGCCAGCAGACGACGGGCCTTGTCGAGTTCTGCTTGGCGAACTTGATCGGCCGCCTGATGGATATCGACGATGGCGGGCACGATCTGGCGGTTTTGCAGCCAGTGCATGAAATTTTGCACCCGCGTTTCGATTATGGCCTCGGCCTGCACCACTGCCGCCCGACGCGCGTCGGTGCCGCTTTGCACCATGCGGCCCAGATCGTCGACCGTATAGAGATAGACGTCAGCCAGGCGGCCGACCTCGGTTTCGATATCGCGCGGGACGGCAAGGTCGATCATGACCATGGGCTTGTGTCGTCGCGAACGCGTAGCCCTTTCCACCATCCCCAGGCCGAGGATGGGCAAGGAGCTGGCCGTACAGGAAACAATGACGTCGAAATCGGCCAGGCAGCCGGGAAGATCGGTAAGCTTCATCGCCTTGGCTGAAAAGCGCGACGCCAGAATATCCGCTCGTTCGACTGTGCGGTTGGCCACCACCATATTGCGCGGCTTCAGCGCTGCAAAATGCGTGGCGCAAAGCTCGATCATTTCGCCTGCGCCGACAAACAGCACATTGGTTTGAGACATGTCGCCGAACACGCGTTCGGCCAGACGCACCGCTGCCGCCGCCATTGACACCGAATGCGCGCCAATGGCTGTTTGCGAGCGAACTTCCTTTGCTACCGAAAAGGTACGCTGAAACAGTTGGTGCAACAAGGTGCCCAAAGCACCCGCCTCGGATGCGGCGCGCACGGCGTCTTTCATTTGGCCGAGAATTTGCGGCTCGCCCAACACCATGGAATCAAGCCCGCTGGCCACGCGGAAAGCATGCCGTACCGCTTCGTTCTGATGGTAGCGATATAGGTGCGGCTGCAAACTGCCCGACTCGACCTTGTTGAAATCGGCGAGCCAGGCTGGGATTTTGTCGGATACGTGCGGCTCGGCCGCACAATAGATTTCGGTGCGATTACAGGTGGACAAAATAGCCGCCTCGCGCACGGAAGAGCCGAATGCCGACCTGAGCCCTTCAATCGCCGGCCGCATGACTTCCAAAGGCATGGCCACGCGCTCGCGCACCGATACCGGAGCGGAGACGTGATTCAAACCGAAAGTAAGGACGTCTACGGACATAAGCAAGAGCAGGAACTGACAGGAATGAGCGGCACATAGCTAGCCCAACTGAACATGATTATACCCGGACGGGCCTGTAGGGATAAACCCTTGGTTTAAGAGGCGGACCTTGACGGCTTTGGATCTGCGCCGAATCGGCAAAACGCTGGGCCGAAACAATGATGTCCTCTCGTGCACCGCGTGCAATGGATGCCAACACGCATCGGCTGATCCGCTTATCCGAGTCAAAGCCAACTGTTTTTACAAAGCCAGGTGTGGGCGGGCTATTATCAATTAGGGTGCATATAAGACGTTCGAAGTGGGCAGCGAAGCAAGGTCTGATTTTCCGCACCGCCAGCATCCGGTCAAAAATTCGTGTATCATTTCGCCTTTGTTGGCCTGGTAGCTCAGTCGGTAGAGCAGCGGATTGAAAATCCGCGTGTCGGTGGTTCGATTCCGCCCCAGGCCACCAACGAATTGCATTTACGCCACCTCTAACCGGGTGGCGTTTTGCGTTATAGGCCCCACGTAGCCAGCGGCATGGCGCGTTCAGACATGAAATCATCGCTGACAGAGGGGCCGTCCAGAGCTTTGGACAGGCGCTTGGGCGCCTTGGCCTGACGCGCCCGTGCGTCCTCCAGCCAGTGAGTCACCGCGCTGCGCAACACGCGGCGCTGGTTGCCGACCTTCTGGTGCAGTTGCACGGTGGCGCGGCCCAGCAATTCGATCAATTCGTGTGTGATGGCTGCGTCGGCTTCTTTGCTGAGCTTGACATGGCGCCGGACAATGGACACGCCGGGTTTCACGTCGAACGACAGTTCGAACACCGGCAGCGCACGGGCTGCTTCCGCACGCGCCCTGGCCGCCTGGCGGGGAGCCGGGGCGCATCGTCGCTTGCCCGAAAGAGGGGAAATCTGCTTGGTGATCGCCCCCCAGTGGCAGCCGAAAGCAAACCTGCGTGTAGTCAAGACAAAGGTATCAGTGAGATGCGCGAGTTCTTCGGCCCTGGCTGGCGCATGTACTACATCGAACAGGGTGATGTGCTGATCGTCATGCTGGGAGGTGGCAGCAAGGCCACACAAAGCCGCGACATCAAGCGGGCCAAAGAGTTGGCCCGCACCCTGAGATACGACGAGGAAAACCAAGTGCGCGGGGCATGACGCAAATTGCGGAGGCCGCCGGCATTGGCCGCGAATCTCTTTACAAGGCCCTACGGGCCGACGCCAGCCCACGCTTCGACACGATCGCCAAAGTATGTAAGGCGCTGGGCGTGCGTATCGTTGTTCAGGCCGAGCACCCGCCCTGACTCAGCACATCTCAATGGTAGTCCGACTCGCGCTGATGACGCACGGCCAGTATCGTCACGATGTCGTC
>NZ_JBIQLE010000016.1:0-91479 GCF_044464525.1 Pusillimonas sp. | reverse complement strand
GCGGCTATCTGTTGGGCCTCAACCATGGTGATCGAGGTGGTTGCCACCGCAATGACCTGGTTGGATTTGGTTTCGTCCAACGAAGATTTGGGAATTTCCCAGGCGATGAGCGGCGGGCCCTCGGGAACGGCCAGCCGGCCATCGACCAGGGGTTGCGGTGGCTGGGCCGTGTAGGGCTTGCCGTCTGCATCGAGCACCGGCACGGTTACGAGCGGGGCGTGGTGGGTTGCGGCTGTGGCGACCGGCCCATGCGCTACCAGCCATTCGCCCAGGCGCAGGCCGGCCCAGATCGAGGCTGCCGCCGCCACCACCAGAATTACGAAAATTGAACGCCAAGACATTAAAAACCTTCGTGTACTTTATCCTGGGTAGTATAGAACGTTCGCCGTACGCTTCCGCCCGGAATGTAAGCGTTTTATGCGAACACTTGGCCGCCGTGCTCGCGCATGGCATGGAATTGAACAGCTGGGTAAAGCTCTTGGGCCACGCGCAGCTGCGCAGGGGATCCGGCCAGGAAGGCCACGGCATCGACCACGTCGTAGGCGATGTTGGCGGCATTGGCTTGCATGAATCGACGCAGCTCTTTGGGGTCGTCTGAGGTAATCCAGCGCGCCATGTTGTAGCGTGAAGGCATCATCCGGGCATCCACCCCATACTCGGTCTTGAGCCGATGAGCCACTACCTCGAACTGGAGCTGGCCCACGGCGCCCAGCAACAGGGCGCCGCCGGCGGCCTCGGGTCTAAAGACCTGGATGGCGCCTTCTTCCCCAAGTTGAGTCAGGCCGGTGCGCAATTGCTTGATGCGTAATGGGTCTTTGACTTCCACAGCCTGGAACAGCTCGGGTGCGAAAAACGGCAGTCCGGTAAATTGCAAGGTCTCGCCTTCGGTAAGGACGTCGCCCAAATGCAGTACGCCGTGGTTGGGTATGCCGATGACGTCCCCGGCGTAGGCTTCGTCCACCAGCTCGCGGCGCTGCGATAGAAACGAAACAACGTTGTTGGGGCGTATCTCTTTGCCGGTACGCGCCACTTTCAGACGCATGCCGCGCTCGAAGCGGCCCGAGCTTACGCGCACAAAAGCCACACGGTCGCGGTGTGCAGGGTCCATATTGGCCTGCACCTTGAACACGACGCCGCTGAACTTCTTTTCATCCGGGAGCACTTGGCGCTGCAACGCTTCGCGCGGGCCAGGGGGCGGTGCGAAATCGACCAGGGCGTCCAGTACTTCCTGCACGCCGAAATTGTTGATGGCCGACCCGAAGAATACCGGCGTTTGCCGGCCTTCCAGGAAAGCCTGGTGATCGAAGGGCGGAGACGCTTCCTGAATCAGCTCGATCTCTTCGCCGGCCTTGGCGAAGGCCTCGCCAAAGCGTTCGGCGATCACGGGGTTATCCAAACCCTCGATGATTTCGTCTTCGCCGCCGCGGCGCTCTTGCCCGGCTTTGAAGACCCGCATGCGGTTGCGTCGTAGGTCGGCCACCCCGCCGAAAGAACGGCCCATGCCCACCGGCCACGATAGCGGAGTGGTGTCCATGCCCAGGTGAGATTCGATCTCAGAGAGCAAATCCAGCGGCTCTTGCACCTCACGGTCAAGCTTGTTGACGAAGGTGATGATGGGAGTGTTTCGAGCGCGGCATACTTGCAGCAGCCGGATGGTCTGCGGTTCGACGCCGTTGGCGGCATCCAGCACCATGAGCGCGGCGTCGACCGCCGTCAGCACACGATAGGTGTCTTCAGAGAAATCCTGGTGTCCGGGGGTGTCGAGCAGGTTGATGACGCAGTCGCGGTATTCCATCTGCATCACCGAGGAGGCTACTGAAATGCCTCGTTGCTTTTCAATCTCCATCCAGTCGGAGGATGCATGGCGGCTGGCCTTGCGTGCTTTGACGCTGCCGGCGATCTGGATTGCGCCCGCAAACAGCAAGAGCTTTTCCGTCAGCGTGGTCTTGCCCGCGTCCGGGTGGGAGATGATGGCGAAGGTGCGTCGGCGTGCGACTTCGTTGGCTATGGTCATCGATAATTAACGGTTGTGAAAAGCCCGGCGGGGCCGGGCTGCGAGGGATTTTACTTGTTAAGCGGTCCCGCCTTCAGGGCGGCAACTAAGCCGGTGCAATGCATGGCGCCAAGGGCGCCGTGACGCATCAGGTGCGCGCGGGGTCGCGCCGGACGCCCGTCGAGCTGTTTCGCGGTTGGCTCGATCGGCCCGACCTGGCCTGACCGGCTCCACGTGCGGCGCCTCCGCGGCGGGCGGCTTCACCGGGCGCGGGGCGCCTGGCCTGGCCTTGCGGGCGGCCTTGGCCGCTGCGACGTGGCGGGTGCGAATCGCGTTCGTCGAGCGGCTCGGTTACCGCCGGGGGCGTCCAGCCTTCGATCGTGCCTCGCTCGATGGGCCGTTTGATCAGCTTTTCGATCGCGCTCAGATACTTGGTTTCCGTGCGGTCGACCAGCGACAGGGCGGAGCCTTCGGTGCCTGCGCGGCCGGTTCGGCCGATGCGGTGCACGTAATCCTCGGGCACATTGGGCAGTTCGAAATTGACCACATGCGGCAGCTGATCAATGTCGATGCCGCGGGCCGCGATGTCGGTGGCGACCAGCACAGCGACCTTGCCTTCCTTGAAGCCGTTCAGCGCGCGTGTGCGGGCGGCCTGGCTCTTGTTGCCATGGATGGCGGCGGCCGTCAGCCCGTCCTTGACGAGCTTCTCGGCCAGACGATTGGCGCCGTGCTTGGTGCGGGTAAAGACCAGCACTTGATGCCAGCCGCTTTCGCGAATGATGTGGCTGAGCAGGTCGCGCTTGTGCGCCTGCTCGACCATGACCATGCTCTGCCTTACCAGCTCGGAGGCAGTGTTGCGACGCGCGACTGAAATTTCTTCGGGGTTGTCCAGCACTCCCTTGGCCAACTGGCGGATCTCGTCTGAGAACGTGGCCGAGAACAGCAGGTTCTGGCGCTGCTTGGGCAGCATGGCCAGGACGCGACGGATGTCACGGATGAAGCCCATGTCCAGCATACGGTCGGCTTCGTCCAGCACCAGAATTTCCACACCGGAAAGATCTACGGTTTTTTGTTGGGCATGGTCCAGGAGGCGGCCCGGAGTGGCCACCAGAATGTCCAGCGGCTTTCGCAGCGCGTTGATTTGCGGATTGATGTTGACGCCGCCGAACATCACCATCGAGCGAATACGAGTGTGTATGCCGTAGGTGCGCACCGATTCTTCGACCTGGGCCGCCAGCTCGCGCGTGGGGGTGAGGATCAGGCAGCGCGGACGACCCGCCTTGGCTTGGGCCAAAGGCTTTTCAAGCAGGCGATGCAGTATGGGCAGGGTGAAGCCGGCCGTCTTGCCGGTGCCGGTCTGGGCGGCGGCTAAAAGGTCGCCGCCTTTGAGGACCTGGGGTATGGCCTGGGCCTGGATCGGGGTGGGCGCGGTATAGCCGGTGTCGGCAATGGCACGCAAAAGGGGTTCGGCCAGCCCAAGGGAGGCAAAAGGAATTTGGGTATTCAAGAAATAACTCCAGCGACAGCCTATCGCTCGAGTCGAGAGACACCAATCTAGGCGGACGGAAAGTAATGAGGCCTATGTGGCCGGAAGAGGCAAGGCGAAGAAGTAACGCTTGCTGCTGCGCGCTGATTGGTTGCGCGCGAAACGACTATTGTACTGTAACCAGCGCCGGCGTAAAGGGTTAAATCCATATGCAAATGTCGCGAAGGCCTGTGAGCCGTACGGCGACACGCTTCTGGCTCTGAAACTGCTTTAAACTCAAGCCTTCAATCAACAAGCAAGCCGTAACTCACACACGAGAACTGCAACTCATGAAACGTCTACTGCTTTTATTCTTGGCGCCGGTTATTGCAATGGTGCTTACGGGCTGCGGCTACAACGAAATTCAGCGCCTTGACGAGCAGGTAAAAGCGGCTTGGTCTCAAACGCTTAATCAATACGAGCGTCGCGCCGAACTGGTGCCCAAGCTGGTTAATTCTGTCAACGCATACATGGTCAACGAGCGCACCGTGCTAACCGAGGTTACCGAGGCGCGTTCGAAGGTTGGCAGCATACAGATCAACGTCGACGACCTCGATAACCCGCAGCTCATGGCGCAGTTCGAGCAGGCGCAGAGCCAGTTGTCGTCAGCGCTGTCGCGCCTTATTGCGGTCTCTGAAAATTATCCGCAGCTTAAAAGCGACGGTCTGTTCCGCGACCTGATGACGCAGCTCGAGGGTACCGAGAACCGCATAGCCACCGAGCGAGGCCGCTACGTGCAGGCTGTCCAGGCTTATAACGTGTATATCAGGCAGTTCCCCACCGTAATCACGGCCAAGGTGTTCGGTTACGACGTGCTGCCCAACTATGGTGTTGACCGGCAGGATCAAATTATGCAAGACCCGGAAGTGAAGTTCGACGTGCCTGCCGGTGCGGGCACAAACGGATAGGGCCGTGCATAACAGTCTTGCGCGCGGGCGCGCAGCCGGCCAAAGCGTTTCGTTCGGCCCGTCAAAGTATCCAGGCCTGTGGATGCTTGCCTGGCTACTGGCATGGCTGGTGTTGGCTTTGCCGGCCATGGCCCAGGAACAGGCTATTCCGCCGCTGCAGCAGCGCGTCACCGACATGACGGGTACGCTTGATGCGGCAACGCAAGCGCGGCTTACGCAGTCGCTTGCCGATCTTGAACAGCGCAAGGGCGCGCAGATCGCCGTCTTGATGATCCCCACCACCGGTGACGAGGCCATCGAGCAATACGCCGTGCGGGCGTTCGAGCAATGGAAGCTGGGCCGCGAGGCGGTCGACGACGGCATTCTGTTCCTCATCGCCAAAGACGACCGGCAGCTGCGCATCGAGGTGGGCTATGGCCTGGAAGGCGCCGTGCCAGATCTTCTTGCCGGCCGCATCATCCGTGAACAGGTGGCGCCCCGGTTCCAACAGGGCGATTTCGCGGGGGGAGTCGAAGCCGGAGTTGCCGGCCTTATTGCATTGGTCGAAGGTGAAGATCTTCCCGCGCCGTTGCTTGAAGAATCTTCCGAGACCGGCGATATTTTCGCGTTCATCGCAACATTGTTCATTCTGGCGCTTGCGCTGCCTCCCATTATTGCGGTGGCCGCTGTGGCCGTGGCTGTCTATCTGATTTTCGGCAGCGTTATTTTTGCGGCGCTTGGCGCCATGGCCGCCTTCTTGATCAGCCTGGCCTTGCGCTCAAGGGTGGCTGGGGTAAACGGTGCGCAAGCCTCGCGCCGGGGCGGCATCATCGGCGGACTAGGAGGGCCCTCGGGCCGTGGTGGTTTCGGGGGCGGCGGCTTCGGCGGTGGGTTTGGCGGCGGTGGCGGATCGAGCGGCGGCGGTGGCGCCTCGGGGCGATGGTAGCTATGGCTCATTCATTTGTTGGTCTGTATTTCGACGGAGTGCCACGTGCGCGTTAGCAACTGGAGGCAACTGACGGGCTGGGGAAGCATCGAGGGCCAATTCCTGCGCCGGCGGCATTTCACGTCAGCGGTGCTCGAGCAGATCGCCCAGCGCATTGCTGAATGCGAGCGCACGCATTTCGGAGAACTGATGCTTGCCGTCGAGGCTGTCTCGCCGGCGCACGAGCCCGACAGCCATGCGCGTGCGCTCGAAGTGTTCGGCAAATTGCGTGTCTGGGATACCCCATTGAACACGGGGGTGTTGCTTTACCTGGCGCTCGACCGCCACAGTATCGAACTTATCGCCGACCGAGGCGTCGCGGCCCCTGGGGAAGCGTTGCAGAAGATATGCGACCGCTTGCGCGAAAACCTGCGTAGGGGCTCTTACGTAGAGGGTGTGTTGATGGCGGTGGACGATATCGAAGCCATGTGCGCACGGTATTGCCCGCCTTCCGGCAGCCTTGAAAACGTCAACGAATTGCCCGATCGGCCGATAATGCTTTGAGTGTGCGTCCGGTCGTGGCCTATTTATTGTTGGCGAGCGTAAAGCATTCAACCAGACGCCCGGCCAATTCTTCGCCGGCCTGCTCAATAGTCAGCTCTACGCCCTGTCGCCCAAGGTCGGTGGTGCGCAAGCCTTCGTAGCCGCAGGGGTTGATGCCGTCGAAGGGCGTCAGGTCCATATCGACGTTCAGGGCGACGCCATGATAGGCGCAGCCATTTCGCACCTTGATGCCCAGCGCCGCGATCTTGGCCAGTTCGTCCGTGCCCGGCTCAAGCGGTACATAGACGCCGGGCGCGCCCGGCTTGCGACAGGCTCCTTCCAGGCCCAGAGCGCGCAGCATTTCGATGACCGTATCTTCCAGCAAGGCCACGTATTGCTTGACATAGAGGCCGGCCCGCCGAAGATCGACCAGGCAATAAGCGACGACCTGGCCGGGGCCGTGGTAGGTAACCTGCCCTCCGCGGTTGGAATGAACGATGGGAATCGCGCCGCTGTTCAGTATGTGTTCGGGTTTTCCGGCCTGGCCCAAGGTGTAGACGGCCTCGTGCTCGACCAGCCAGATCTCGTCGGGCGTGTCGGCGTTGCGTTCCTCGGTGTGGCGCCGCATGGCCTCCCACACGGGCGTGTAGGGCGCCGGCCGCGGCAGCCATTTGACGGCGATCATTACAGCACGACCGACACCAGGGAGTGGCCGTGCAGGGCCCGGTAGAGATCATCGAGCTGTTCGCGCGAAGTGGCCCGGACAGTGAAGGTAAGCCCGATATAGTTGCCACGCTTGCTTGCCCGCATTTCGACGGTGACGGGGTCGAATTCCGGATCGAATCTGTGCACGATCTCGGTAAGTTGCTGAGCCAGTTCCGGATGGTTTTTGCCCATCACCTTGATCGGAAAATCGCAGGGATACTCGATAAGGGAATCTTCGGGCGGGATCGGCGGCGGTGTGGTGACCATATTTCTTCAACCCAATATCTGGTCGTAGGCGCCCCGCAGGGCGGCATAGATGGGGCCTGGCCTGCCGGTTCCGACAGGGTTTCCATTGAATTGCACGACCGGCAGCACCTCTTTGGTGGCCGATGTAAGCATGATTTCGTCGGCCTGGGCCACTTCGTCTTGCGTGATTTGGCGCGCTTCGAACGGAATACCGGCCTTGGCCGCCAAATCTTCCATGAAACGATAGCGTATGCCTTCGAGAATAAGGTTGTCCAGCGGAGGCGCCGCCAGGACTCCGTCGCGGGCTATCCATGCGTTGCACGACGCGCCTTCGGTGAGCAAGCCGTCGCGGAACTGCAAAACCTCATCCACACCGGCGTCGACCGCGTGCTGCTTGGCCAGTACGTTGCCCAGAAGCGAAATTGATTTGATCTCGCAGCGCAGCCATCGGATATCGGGCGCCGAGATCGCCGTGAGGCCTTGTTCGCGTTGTTGGGCGCTGGGAGGCGTGAACGGCGATGTCATGCAAAACACGGTGGGCTGGGGCGTTTCCGGGAACGCGTGGTCGCGTTTGGCCGGCCCTCTTGTTATCTGCAGATAGACGGTGAAGTGGTTGTATGGGCTGCGCGATGCCATGTCCAGAACCAGGGCGCGCCAGTCGTCGAGCGTGAAACCCGGGTGGATGCCTATGCTGGCCAGGCTGCGCTCGAGCCGGGCCAGGTGTTCGTCCATGCGAAAAGGCCTGCCCCGGTAAAAAGGAACCACCTCGTAAATGCCGTCGCCGAATATGAAGCCGCGATCGAGCACGGATACTTTGGCGTCGGCCAGGCGCGTGTACTGGCCGTTGAGGTAGACGACGCTATCGCCGTCGACGTCAGGAATCATGATGCGTCTTGACCCAATAAAAGTTAAAAATTCGCCGGGCGTGGGCTATTGCAACATGAGGCGCACTTTATCGTACAGACGGCCGAAGATACCGGCTTGCGCCACGTCGTTCATGACGGCCAACGGCTCTTCACGCAGCACTTTGCCGTCCAGAGAGAGCGACACCGTGCCCACTTCGCTGCCTTTGGTCAGCGGCGCAATAAGTGGCTGCCTGTAGTGCGCGATGGGTTCGACTTCGGGGCCTTTGCCTCGTGGCACTGTGATCCAGATGGGCGTGGTCTGGCCAAGGTCGACCGTTTCAGCCTCGCCCTCCCACACGCGCGCCTGGACAGCGGGTTGGTCTTTGTCGAACAGCTTGATGGTGTCGAAATTCTGGTAGCTCCAGTTGAGCAGCTTAAGACTGGATTCGGCGCGAGCCGCCTCGCTTTCGGCGCCTACCAGCACGGAGACGACGCGTCGTCCGTCGCGCAGCGCCGTGGTGATGAGGCAGTATCCCGCCGAAGACGTATGGCCGGTCTTAAGGCCGTCGACCGTGCTGTCAGCCCACAACAGCCTGTTGCGGTTGGGTTGCTTGATCTTGTTGTAGGTAAATTCTTTTTGGCTGTAATAATGCAGAAACTCGGGGAAGTCGTTGACCAGATTGGTGGCCAGCGTTGCCAGGTCGCGCACCGTGGTCATGTGCTGGGGGTCGGGCATTCCGGGCGAGTTGGTGTAGTGGGTGTCTGCCAGCCCCTGGCGCTGGGCTTCTTCGTTCATCAGGGCGACGAAGGCATCTTCACTGCCGGCAACGGCTTCGGCCAGCGCAACGGTGGCATCGTTGCCCGATTGCACAATGACTCCCTGCAGCAGGTCGTCGACCGATACCTGGGAATTGACTTCGATGAACATGCGCGAACCACCGGTGCGCCACGCTTTTTCAGAGACTGTCACCATTTGGTCGAGCGACATGCGGCCGCCCTTGATGGCGTCGAAAACAACATAGGCCGCCATCAGCTTGGTCAGGGAGGCGGGCTCGACCTGCTGGGTGGGGTTATTCGCGCCAATGACCTGCCCGCTATTGGCATCCAGTGTGAGCCAAGCCCTTGCCGGTACGACGGGTGCGGGAATGGACGATAGCTCACTGACGGCGACCACCTGGGCCGGTTGGGCGCCTGCGGCGGTGGCCGGTGCATCGGCCTGGGCCTGGGAAAGCACGGGTGCGCAGGCCAAGGCCATGAACAAGATTAGTTTGCGGGAAGCGGTGGTCAGGGGGCTTAGCGGGTTGAGGATCATTGATAGCCGTATGTGAAAAGTCGATGTTTCAGTATGAAAACGCGCATCGCGCACCATTATAGGCAGCTGTCACGGCAGAGTCATCGCCGCAAGACGCTGCTGTACGAGCCCACGCAATGTCAGCAGTTTGCCGTGGAAAAAATGCGATGCGTCGGGAATGACCACCATGGGTAATTCGTGTTGCCGGGCGAAGCCCATTGCTTCATCCAGCGGCACGACGTCGTCTGTTTCTCCGTGAATAAGCAACGCATCGTCCGGCAAGGAGATGTCGCGGAAGCCGAATCGCTGCGCCGCCGTACCGGCGAGGATCACCGCTTCGGGTCGGTGGTCTGGAAGGCTGGAGTAAAGCTGCGCGGCAACCGCGGTACCGAATGAGAAGCCGCCCAGCACCCACGGAAGTTCGGCGACTTCGGGATGGAGCTGAGTAAACTGCTTGACCAGCTCATGCATGTCGGCGGTCTCGCCCTTCGCATTGTCGAACTCGCCGTTTGACGCGCCAACGCCGCGAAAGTTCGGACGCAGCGCCAGCAGGCCATGCTGGACGCAGGCGCGGGAGATCGTTGTCACGACCTTGTTGTCGCGAGCGCCGCCATGCAGAGGGTGTGGGTGCAGTACGAGCGCCCAACCCCGGGGCGCTTCCTCGGGCCAGTCGATGGCGCAGTCGATGTCGCCGACCAGGCCGGTGAAAGTGATGTGTTCTGTGCGAGCGGTCATGGATACTGGGAAAATGACGGATTGAATATTGTAGACCTTCACTACAATATGCTTGGTCCCGGATGCCCTTTTAGGGGTTTTGTCTTGAATTCGACATCGAATAGCGCCCAGCGCTCACTCTTGCCCGAGCCTGCGTCTTTGGCGCAACGCTTGCGCGCCGCCCTGCCCCGCTTCCGGCACATCGACTGGGTCGAGCGCACGGGGTCGACCAATGCCGACCTGCTCGAGCTTGCGCGAACCGAGACGCAGCCCGTGCGCCCGTGGCTGCTGGGCGCCCACCTGCAGGATAATGGCCGAGGCCGGGCCGGCCGAACCTGGCAGAACCGGCTGGGCGCCAACCTGATGTTTTCCTGCGCATTCGATGTTTTTCTGCCGGCCCATTCGCTTCCCGCGCTCTCACCCTTGGCGGGTGTGGCGGTCTGTGAAGCATTGCGCGGCATGCTCGAGCCTGACAACAAGCCGTTGTTGTCTCTCAAATGGCCAAACGACCTGCAGTGGCGCTTTTCCAAACTGGCCGGCTTGCTGGTCGAGGTCACGCGTTCGGGCGCCATCAGGCGCTCTGCCGACCATCACGTTGTGATTATCGGATTGGGTCTGAATCTGCACGACGCGCGCGCACTTAGTACCTCATTGAACCGAGGGGTGGCTGACTGGGCCGAGGTGGTCGCCGACGATGAGTATGCGCGCGGAGTCGAGGCCGCCGACATCGTCCTGGCCGTTGTGGCGGCCTGGACGGAAGCGCTTTCCCGGGTGGTGCGTGAAGGCATGGGCGGCTTCCCGCAGCGTTACAGCCACGTCGATCATCTGGCGGGCCAGCATGTTGCAATACTGGACCAAGGCAGGATCATCCAGGCAGGCATCGCCTGTGGTGTCAATGAGCACGGCCAGTTGCTTATCAGGACGCCGACGGGTGTTGCGCCGGTGTCGGTGGGCGAAGTGTCGGTTCGGCCGTTGCCCGAAGACCGGGGTCAATTGGAGCGTTCATCATGACAGTGCTTATCGACGCCGGTAATACGCGTATCAAGCTCGATTGGCTGAATGCCGGAACGCAGCGGCGGGCGTCCCGCGTGCTGGCATTCACCCGAGACGACACCGAGGCTGTCCGACGTTGGCTCGCCGAGTTGCCGGCGCTCCCATCGGCGGCGGTGGGAGTCAACGTCGCGGGGCCGACGACGGCGGCGGTTTTGGATGATGTGCTTGGCTATTCGGTTCAGTGGCTCAAGCCAAGCCCCGAGGCGTTTGGCGTTCGCAATGGCTATCGCGAGCCCGAACAGCTCGGCGCCGACCGTTGGGCGGCGATGCTGGGGCTGGCGTGGCATGAGCAAATGCGTCGCGCCGCCCAGCCAGACAGCGCGGCCTGTGCTGTACTGGCCACTTTCGGCACCGCCACCACTATCGATACATTGCGGCCCGCACGGTCGGAAGGCGTGGATGGCGCCTCGGACCGATTTGAGTTTCCGGGGGGCCTGATTTTTCCGGGGCCCGAGATGATGTCGTCAGCCCTCTGTGACGGTACTGCGAATCTGCCTCATGCTCGAGGGGATACGGCGCTTTTTCCTTCTCATACCCACCAGGCCATCGCCACTGGCGTTGCCGCCGCGCAGGCGGGGGCGTTGCTGCGCCAATGGCTGGCCGGGCTTGAGCTTGGCGGCGTTCCACCCGCGGTGTATGTTTCGGGTGGGGGCTGGCCGTTGGTGCGCGATGAAGCTCAGCGGCTGCTGGGTGTGGCCTGCAGCCGCCTGGGCTTGCCGACACAACCGCTGCACTGGCTCGAAGCGCCGGTCCTGGATGGCCTGGCGCGTCTGGCCGCCCTGTCACCATGATTGTGTCTGTTATTGCGAAAGGAGCTCCATGCGTTTCGTGCTTTTACTGATCGTTGCCGTCAATCTGGGCCTGTTTGCATATGGCCGGGGTTTTTTCGGCGTGCCGCCCAGCGAGCTTGGGCGTTCTTTTTCGCAGCTTCCTCCCATTAATTCCAATCTGGTTACCTTGGGCGAGCCAGTGCTGAACCCGTATACCGTTCGCCAGTAAGCAGTGGCGCCGGCTGCGGCAGCGCCGGACAGGTACAATCGGATGCGTTTTCTCTAACGTTGGGAACCTATGAAACCGATACGTAAAGCTGTGTTTCCCGTGGCGGGGATGGGCACGCGTTTTTTGCCGGCCACCAAAGCCATGCCTAAAGAGATGTTGCCCGTCTTCGACAAGCCGCTAATACAGTATGCCGTGGAAGAGGCGATTGCCGCGGGGGTGACCGACCTGATTTTCATCACCGGCCGCAACAAACGGGCCATCGAAGACCATTTCGATAGGGCGCCCGAGCTGGAAGCAGACCTGGCCGCCAAGAACAAGACCGAACTGCTTGATTTGGTGCGCAACGTTATTCCTTCGTACGTCAATTGCATCTATACGCGTCAACCTGCTCCGCTAGGCTTGGGCCATGCCGTGCTTTGCGCTGCGCCTATTGTCGGTAACGAGCCATTCGTCGTCATTTTGGCCGACGACCTGATCGACGCTCAAACACCCGTGACGCGCCAGCTTGTCGAGGCGGCTCATCAGCAAAACGGCAGCGTGCTGGGTATAAATAGTGTTGAACGCAGCCAGACGAACAAGTACGGAATCATCTCGGGCCCGCGCATCAACGACAAGACCAGCAAGGTGGACGGCATTGTCGAAAAGCCCATGCCTGAAGATGCGCCGTCGACGCTTGCCGTGGTGGGCCGTTATGTGCTCGAGCCCGAAATCTTCGACCATTTGCGCCGAACCGAGGCGGGTGTTGGCGGTGAAATCCAACTCACTGACGGTATCGCGCGCCTGCTCGAGTCTCGAGGCGTGTACGGGTACGAATACGAGGGCACCCGGTACGACTGTGGCAGCAAAGAAGGTTTTTACCGTGCCACCCTCGAGCTGGGCCGCAAGTACCACGGCATGTAAAGGTGGCCCGCGGCAGGTCCTTAACGAGGGGCGCGTTCAGCGGCCTGGTCCTGCCGCCCCAGTATTTCCTGCAATCCATTCATTACGCGCTCGACCGCGCCTGCATGCTGCTGAACCCAATAAGCCCCCGCTTCGCCCATTCGGGCCAGGCGCTGCGGGTCGTCCAGTAATTGCAGGCCGAGCTGGATGGCGCTATCCGCGTTGGGCGCGCGCAGGGCTGCGCCTTCCTGGATGGCGTCGGCAGCCGCTTGTTCGAAATTGCGCGTGTGCGGCCCCACGATAACCGGCACGCCGATGGCGCAGGCTTCGATCAAGTTCTGCCCGCCGAGCGGGGCGAAGCTGCCGGCTACGATGGCTACCTGGCTGGCGGCGTAATAACGCGGCATTTCTCCCAGGCTGTCACCCAACAGCACCATCGCGTTGGCGCAGGCTTTGATGGTGCTCGAGGTTGTACCGTCGCCCTTGGGAAACTTGCTGCGACGTGCGAAGGGGACGCCCGCCTTGAGCAGCAGGGCGGCGGCTTCCTCGAAACGTTGCGGATGCCGGGGAATCAGGCAGAACAACACCTCGTCTCTCAGGTTATTGCCCAGCGCCGCCGCTCGCCTGAGTTGCTGCGCGATGGCGTTGACGAAGAGCTCGTCCTCGCCTTCGCGCGTACTGGCAATGGTAAGCATCATGCGCGGCAATGCAGCGGCGAAGGCCTTGCCCTGCGCGACCTCGTTGGGTGGCGGAGAAACGTCGAACTTGAAGTTTCCCGACACCCTTACCGCCATCGCTCCGGCCTGCTCCAGGCGCTGGGCATCCTGCAGCGTCTGGGCGTAGACGGCAGCCAGGCTTTCGTAGGCTTCGCGCATCACTCTGCCGGCCCGCAGGCTCTGGCGCAGCGCGTTGTCGGAGAAGCGTGCGCTGGCCAGGACCATGGGTATGCCCTTGCGGCGCGCTGTGGCGATAATGTTGGGCCAGATTTCGCGTTCAATCATGACGCCCAGGCGTGGCCTGTAATGGCGCAGAAAGCGCTGGACGCTGCCCGGAAAGTCGTAGGGCAGCCATTCCTGTATCAAGTGGCCTTCTTCGATGGCTTTGGCGAACATGCGTCCCGCTTCGGCACGACCGGTCGCCGTCATGTGGGTAAGCAGCACCACCTGGCCGGAGTCGAGCAAGGCCTGGATCAGCGGTTGCGCCGCGCGCGTTTCTCCGAGGCTTACGGCGTGTACCCACACGGGCCTTCGTGTGGGGGCGGCCTTGGTGTAGCGGCCGAATCGCTGCCCGGACAGCACTTCCCATTGTCCGCCGGCGCGGCGGGCGCGCAGGCCCATCCAAGTAAGAAGCGCGGGCGACAGCAAGGTAATGCCGGCGGTATAGACGAAGCGATTCACGTGGGCGGGCCTTGGTCATCTGCCGGTTGAGAGGTGGGTGTTGCCGGCCGGCTATAGTCGAGCGCCTGCTCGACGGCGCTGAGCACGGTTTGCGCCGAAGGAGCGTTGCCTCGTTCTCCCAGGCTGGCACTGTAAGCGGGACCCTGCAGCGGCGTGCGTACCGGGGTGGACGCCTTGTAGATGCCGATGGTCGGCCTGCCCAGGCCGGCCGAAAGATGGGTCAGGCCACTGTCAAGGCCGACCATGATGCGGGCGCGGGCCAGTACGTGGGCAATGTCGGTAAGGCTCATGCGAGGCAGCACTTGGGCGCCTTCCCGACCCCCGATAAGCCCGCGGCCGCGGGAGGCTTCGGCGTCATTGCCCGCGAGCAGCTTAAGCCCCAGGCCATGCTCGCGCAGGCGGTCGAATACAGCGTGCCAGTCTTCGGCCGGCCAGAGCTTATCCGCCCGGCTGGCCGAGGGCATGATGACGGCGTAGGGTTCGATGGGTTGGCCGTCGGTAAAGGCGCTCAGGCCGAAATCAGGCGGCCCCTCGTATTGGTAGCCAAATACCGACGCCGCCAATTCGCGCTGCCGGGTAATGGCGGGCTGCCAGAACTTGACCGTGTGCTTGACGTCGTAGAAGAAGGACGCCAGCGGCTCGCGCGCCGACTTGCGGTCCAGTCCGTGGCGGGTGCCGCGGGTCTGGCGCACCACCCAAACGGATTTCATCAGCGCCTGCATGTCGAGCACGACGTCGTAGCGCCGCGCGCGCAGGGTTTCGCGCAATGCGGCGCGTTCGCTGCGCGACCTGCGTGACCACCATTGCTTGCGCCAGCGGCGGTGCGCTACCGTGATTACGTCGTTAATGGCTGGATGCCATGCGGGTATCTCGGCGAAATTCTCTTCCACCACCCAGTCGATCCGCGCTTGGGGGACGTGCCGCGCTATATCCGATATAGCAGGCAGCATGTGGACGAGGTCGCCCAGCGAGGATGATCGAACGATGAGTATTTTCGTTGTCATGGCGGGATTATAAAGACAACGGCAACGGCTAACAGCGATGTGGAGGCAATTCGGCAAGGGAGTGTTCCCATCGCGGGATGTTTGGCCGGAAATTTGGCGCTGCGGAAAAGCAGCCGCTGGACGACGTGAAGGCTTACCCGATCTATTGTGTGTGATCAGCCGCTGCCAGAGCGGCCAGAGCGCCGGCGCTGCGATCTTCGAGCAGGCTTTGCAGCGCGGCGGTAATGCAGCGAACAAACTCCATGTCTTGGGGCAGCGAGTCGCCGAAAACGGCTTTGATGCCGAGCACAGCATCGACCAGGTCGTGGGGGCCGGCCGTTCGGCCGCCGGCCTTGCGTATGGCCTCGAGAAGCTCGTTGCGCATGGGGTCGTTGATGAACAGTTCTTCGAGACGTTCATTGAGGCCGGTGAGGCAGCGTATCCAGGCCGCCACCACCAAGGCGTGGCGGTCGATGGGCAGGCCGTGCGAGAGCCGTATGCGCATGGGCTCAAGAATGCTGCCCGGCAGCACGAGCGTGGCGTCCATGGCCAATTGAGCGATTGAGCGCTCGACTGCGGGGTTGGCGAAACGAAGCATCAGCCGTGCTTTGTAGTCTTGCCATCCTGGCTTGGCCAACCGGGGCAAGGTGCCGGCGGCTTCAACCATGAGATCGTCGATGAACTGTGCCAGGTCGGGCGCCTGCATGGCTTCGTGGGCGGTTTTGTATCCGGCCGTCGTGCCCAGATAAGCCAGCGCGCATTGCGCGCCGCCCAGCAGGCGTTCGTGCATTTGCTCGTAGGGCTGCACGTGGGCGGCGAATACCGCGCCGGCCTGCTCCCACGGCGGTCGGCCGGCCGAGAACCAGTCTTGGATGACCCATTGCGAAAACGGCTCGGTGATGACTGGAGCGGCGTCGTGGACGCCCAGGAGCGCTTCGGCTTGGGCAAGGTCGGCGGCTCGAATCGCCGGCGTATCGCGATCGACCAGCGAGCACGGGCAGGCGTACTGGGCGAGGAAGTGGCGCAGCAGTTCGCGGTCGCCCAGATCGCGCTGAACGCGTTCAATGTAGTGCTCAAGCACGCGTTGCAGCACTTTGCCGTTGGCGGCCATGTTGTCGCAGCTGAGCAAGGTGAGCGGCTGCATGCCGAGCTGTTTGCGCCGGAAAATCGCCCAGGCCAGCACGCCGATGGCCGTGCCGGCGTTGTGGGGAGAATTCAGGTCGAGTTGGATGTCGGGGTGGTTGAGGTCGAGCGAGTCAGATTCGGCATCGTGGTAATAGCCGCGTTGCGTGATGGTGAGTGTGACGATCTGGGTTTGCGGCGAGGTGAGCGCGTTTAGCACGGTGTCGCGTTCATCGAGCAGATAGGCCGTGCGGGCGATGCTGCCGATGATGCGCGCGTCGATTTGATGGTGATTGCGCACCAGCAAGGTGTAGAGGTTGTCTTGCGGGCCCAGGGCATGCGTGATGGCCGGGTTGCGCAGGCTGACGCTTAGGATGCCCCAGAGCTCGTCGCCCGCTTGCATGATGTCATCGGTGTAAACGGCCTGGTGGCTGCGATGGAAGGCCCCGGCGCCCAGGTGAACGATGCGCACGGACATGTCTTGCCGTGCGTAGACGGGTCGAACGATATGGTCGGGCACGGTATTCAGGGTTGCGCTGGACAGTCGTTCCATGGCGTCGGCTCCGTACAGGACATAATCAGGGCATAGGCCTATTATGGGTCCGGTCATGAAGCAAGGCAAACCAAGAGAGCCGCGGGACAGGACCGGGCATTTCGCCGCAGCGGCTGATCGGCGTTAAAATGGCTGGTGGCTGCGCCTGTTCGGGCGCGGCGTGTCTATTGGGAACAGGTATGACTACACCTCTTGACCGGCCCGTCGCCCACGAAGCGACCGGCGCCGCCGGCTACGATCCAAGCCAGAAACAGAAGTCGCACGCCAAGACTTCACGCATACCCATCAAGATCATCCCCGCCGAGAGGCTTAAAAAACCCGAGTGGATCCGCGTAAAGGCGGCCTCGCCCGGCTCGCGCTTCTACGACATCAAGCGCATCTTGCGCGAGCACAATCTGTACACGGTCTGTGAAGAGGCCTCATGCCCCAATATCGGTGAATGCTTCGGCAAGGGTACGGCCACCTTCATGATCATGGGCGACAAATGTACCCGCCGCTGTCCATTCTGCGACGTCGGCCACGGCCGTCCCGATCCGCTCGATGTCGACGAACCGCTCAACCTGGCCCGTACCATTGCCGCCCTGAAGCTTTCGTATGTGGTCATCACCTCGGTCGACCGCGACGACCTGCGCGATGGTGGGGCCGCGCATTTTGTGGAGTGCATCCAAAAGGTGCGTGAATTGTCTCCCTCCACCCGTATCGAAGTGCTGGTGCCCGATTTCCGCGGCCGCCTCGATCGTGCGCTGGCCATACTCGACGGCGGCCCGCCCGACGTCATGAACCACAACCTCGAAACCGTGCCGCGCCTGTACAAGCAGGCACGTCCGGGTTCCGACTACCAGCATTCGCTCAAGCTGCTTTCCGAGTTCAAGGCGCTGCATCCCGGTATCCCGACCAAATCGGGCCTGATGCTGGGCCTGGGTGAAACCGACGAGGAAATTCTTGATGTGATGCGCGACCTGCGCGCGCACAACGTCGATATGCTTACCATCGGGCAGTACCTGCAACCATCCGAGCATCACCTGCCGGTGCTGCGTTACGTGCATCCCGATACTTTTGCCATGTTCGAGCGCGAAGCTTACGAAATGGGCTTTACGCACGCGGCTGTGGGCGCCATGGTGCGATCTTCGTATCACGCCGATGAGCAGGCGCACGCGGCGGGTGTAAACGCGCTGTAGAACGCAATAGCCTTGCCCGCCGGAAGTTGAGCGTTTATCCAGCTTCCGGGGGGTGGTTCACCGTGTTGCGTTCTTATGTATCGTCCTTTACAGACGTGATGCGGCATCAGGCGGCGGTGTATGCGGTCTTGACGATGGTGAAAAATTCGCGCGCATACCTGCCTTGTTCGCGCGGCCCATAGCTTGAGCCTTTTCGGCCGCCGAACGGCACGTGGTAGTCGACTCCGGCGGTGGGGACATTGACCATGACCATGCCCGCCTGCACCGCACGCTTGAAGTGTGCGGCGTGCTTGAGCGACTGCGTGCAGATGCCCGAGCTAAGGCCAAATTCAGTGTCGTTGGCCAGGGTCAGGGCATGTTCGTAATCGTCGGCCGGGATGACGGTGGCGACGGGACCAAAGATTTCTTCCTGTGCGATGCGCATTTGGCTGTCGGCATCGGCAAATACGGCCGGGCTGAAGTAATACCCTTGGGTGTCCAGTTCAAGACGTTCTCCGCCGCATAGCAGTCTGGCGCCTTCTTGCCGGCCGATTTCTATATAGGCCAGGTTCTGTTCTAGCTGGGGGGCTTCGCTGACCGGGCCGATTTGTGTCTGGGGGCGTAAAGCGTGGCCGACCCGCAAGGCTTGGGTGCGCTTGGACAGCTCGCTGGTAAAGCGGTCGTAGATGCCGCGCTGAACAATGATGCGGCTGCTGGCGGTGCATCGTTGGCCGGTGGAATAAAAAGCGCCTTGTATGGCGCAGTCGAGCGCAGTTTCAAAATCAGCGTCATCCAGGATGACCAGGGGGTTTTTGCCGCCCATTTCAAGCTGTACCTTCTTGCGCAGGGCGGCGGCCTGTTCGAGCACGCCGCGCCCCGTGGGCACGGAACCGGTAAACGTAATGGCTTCCACGCGTGGATCATCGATGAAGGCGGCGCCGACGACCGAGCCGCGTCCCATGACGAGGTTGAACACCCCTTCGGGCAGGCCGCTGCGACTGATGATCTCGGCCAGGGCCCACGCCGAGCCCGGGACCAGATCGGCCGGCTTGAAGACGACGCAGTTGCCATAGGCCAGCGCCGGCGCGATCTTCCAGGCGGGGATGGCGATGGGGAAGTTCCACGGCGTGATAATGCCCACGACGCCAATGGGCTCGCGCGAAACCTCGACCTGTATGCCTGGTCGCACCGAGGCAAGGGCCTCGCCCTCGATACGTAGCGCCTCGCCGGCGAAGAACTTGAATATCTGGCCTGCACGGCCCACTTCGGCGATGCCTTCGGGCAAGGTCTTGCCCTCTTCGCGAGCCAGCAGCTCGCCCAGTTCGTTCTTGCGCGCCAGCAGCTCGGAGCCGATCATGTCGAGGGCATCGAAACGCTGTTGCGGCGTGCTAAGCGACCAGGCCGGCCAGGCGGCATGGGCGGATGCCAGCGCCATGTCCACGTCTGCGGCGCTTGCTCGCACGTACTCGCCCACAACGTCGGACAGATCGGAGGGATTGATGTTTTGTTGAACATTGTCGCTGCCGATCCATTGGCCGGCGATCCAATTTTTATGCATGAGCGAACTCGTGTGATGGGTGTTCAAGATGACAGCATACGAAGGTGCCAGCATACCGCCAATGGCGGTTTATTGCTAGATTTTATGCATTAATTAGAACATTCTGCATAAAAAATGGGGTGCGGCGGTGTAATCCCCGGGTGCGCCGGCAGGGCCGTAACGGTGCAATTGATGCTTCAACGTTCCAGTTCGTCGAGTTTGCCGGTTTTATCCTTCCATTCTTCAGCGTCGGGCATCGCCCCGACGCTACGCGAAATTACCTCCCATTCTTGCGACAGCTCGGCATTGAGCTCGATGAAATGAAGCTGGTCGGATGGCAGATCTTCTTCGGCATAAATGGCTTCCACCGGACATTCGGGAACGCAGACGGCGCAGTCTATGCATTCGTCGGGATCAATCACCAGAAAATTCGGCCCGACATGGAAGCAATCGACGGGACAGACGTCCACACAGTCGGTGTAACGGCAACGTATGCATGCTTCGGTAACGACGTGAGTCATGGAAAACCTATGTGACGTGTTGGATGACAATGTTTCCGGCGTATCGTAGTGCATCGGATAAATGTAGTAAACACCAAATTTTTCGGTGTTGACTACATTTTCATGTTGAGTAGAATTCCAGCAGATGTCAACTAAGAAAGCTGTATTGTCCATGTCTACCCAGGCCCCCAGAAAGAAAACTACCGGAAAATCCGCCTCGGGCAAAGCCGCAGCCGGGGGGCGAGGCAAGGCCGCCATACACGTTGCCACACAGGTTCGCGCGCACAAGACCCGCGAAGCCATACTCAGGGCTGCAACCCGCGTCTTTGCGCGAAACGGGTTTACCGACGGCAAGGTCGAAAGCATTTCACGTCTGTCGGGCACTCATGACCGGATGATCTACTACTACTTCGGAAGCAAGGCCCAGCTGTTCGTCGAAGTGCTGGAAACCGCTTACGAAAAAATGAACGAGGCCGAGGCCCGTATCGACATCGATCTGGAAGAGCCCGTTGCCGCCTTGACGACCATTGTGCACTTCGTCTGGCAATACTATTTGGATCACCCCGAGTTCATCACCCTGCTCAACAGCGAAAATCTGCTCAAGGGCCGGCATATCAAGAAGTCGGCCCGCGCCAGCGAGTTGTCATCGCCGGCCGTGGCCATTTTGCGTGAAGTTTTACGCTCAGGAGTTGAAAAAGGTGTTTTTCGGGCGGAAAAAGCAGCCCGCGACCTCTACATCGAGATCGCAGCCCTGGGATATTTTTACCTCTCCAACCACTACACCCTTAGCGTCTTTCTTAATGCCGATCTACGAGGCCAGGGCGAGCTTGAGCACTGGAAATCCGTCATCACCGACACGGTCCTGCGCAGCGTCCTCTTGAAATTGCCCAACTGATTTTGCCGGCGGTCTAAGGGTTGAAACCGTCTTGTCGCTCAGAAGCTTTTGCGCTAAGATCAAGCAGTAAATGTAGTAACCACTACAATTTGTAGTAAGCGCTACACGCAGATTCATCCAAGGCGCCGCTTCACGCAGGCGCTATCCGCAATCCAAGGAGTCGTCGGTAATGACCGAACATACCAAAGTGGACCACAGCTCCGACAACCTGGACGACGCGATGCCGTCTACGCCCGGCCCCACCGTGCTCGAGAAAACCAAACCTCGCAACACCAAGATGGCTACGAACAAGGTCGAGTGCAATGCCTGTCCGGTGCTGTGCCAGATTACCGAGGGCCGTACGGGTGCATGCGACCGCTGGGGTAACGTCGACGGCGTACTTACACGCATAGAGCCCGTAATAATCATGCGCCGGCCGGTCGGCCCGCCGGCTCCCGCCTCGATCGAGGCGGCCTCGGCCACCGCAACTGTCGAAGACGAAGCCGCGCAGCAGGCAAGCGAGGCTTCGGCGGCGGGCGCGGCCGAAACCGATTTATTCGTCAGCGGCGTCGGCTCGGGCACCACCTACCCTGATTACAAGCCCGCGCCCTTCATCGTCTCATCCAAAGCCGACGGCGTAGACATGGTCACCGTCGTTACCGAGGGCATATTCAGTTATTGCAGCTTCAAGGTAAAAATCGATACCGACCGCTATCTTGGGCCCGAACAATCCAATATTCGCCATAAGGGCGAAATCGTCGGCCACGTCACCACGGCAGAATACGGCTCACAGATGCTTTCGCTGGGTGGGGTCCATCATCTTACGGGCGGCAGTAAAAAAGAGGGCCGTATCACCTGCGACATGATGATGGCGCTGGGTAATAAGCAGCCGGTCGAGCTCAGCATCGACGGCGGGGCGCAATTGGTGGTTCAGGCCGGCAAGGCGCCCATCGTCGATGGTGTCGAAGAAAAGCGCATGCGGGTGGGTTGCGGGTCGGCCGCCATCGGCATTTTTGCCAAGCAATGGTTCAGCCATGCCGACGAAGTGGTGGTGGTCGACGACCACATTACCGGGGTGCTTACCGAGCACCAGGCGGGGCGTTGCCTCGATATCCCTCCGTCGGGCATCAAGATGAGGGGTCGTAAATCAACGCCAGGCCGATATTTCCAGGTGGCCAACCCGGGCAACGGCTGGGGCGGAACCGACATTTCCGATCCCTTGTCCATTATCGAAGGGTTCGATCCAGAAGTTGCCCGCCCCGGCTTGCGCTTGCTGATCACCTCCACCACCGGCGAGCATGCCGAGTATTACGAACTTGACGAGGCCTTGCAGCCGCAGCGCAAGCTCATGCCGGAAGCCTTGCAAAAGACCGTGGAGCGCATCGGTGAAAATTGCGAACCCTCCCTGGCCAGCGTGCTCTTCCTGGGCGGAGCCGGCGGTTCGTTGCGAGCGGGGGTTACTGAAAACCCCATATGGCTGACCAATTCCATCAAGAAGGCGCTGGTCAACGTAACTTGCGGAGGCGCGCCGGCCTATATCTGGGCGGGCGGCGGCATCACCGTCATGGTCGACGTCATGCGCATGCCCGAAAATTCTTTCGGCTATGTGCCTACCCCGGCCATTGTGGCGCCCATCGAGTTCAGCATGCGGCTGACAGATTACGAACGCCTGGGCGGCCACGTGGCTGATGTCACGCCCATCAGCGATGTACTGGCCAAGGCAGACCACCGGATCATCGACTGGGTCGACCCCGCCAGCCCCTGGCCCATCGCGGGCAAGCCGGTGCTGGGCTAGGGTCGGCGTTCAAGGCAGCCTCATGAGCCGGATCACGCCTGTGGCGCCCACTGAGCCCATCGTCCATCCTTCCGGCGCCTCGCGCGCCTTGTTGGACGATGGGCGCTGGCATTTCCAGCATGGCCCCATCGATCTCATCATTGGCGCCGAAGGCGATCCAGAAAGCGTCCAGGCGGCCCTGTCGGGCGCGTGGGAACGGTTCACGCAAATATTGCCCGAACTCGTCGGCGAGCTTCCCTTGTTGCGCGGCCAGGCCACCCTGAATGCGCGCACCCAGGGGCCTGTGGCCGCACGCATGTTCGCTGCCTGCGAACCCTATGCCTTGCAGACATTCGTCACACCCATGGCAGCGGTTGCCGGGTCTGTGGCCGACGATCTCATCGGGTTTTTTTCCGGTCAGGCGGGGGTCCGGCGGGCCTATGTCAATAATGGGGGCGATATTGCGCTACATATTGGCCCGGGCCAAAGCTACCGGGTTGGCATGTTCTCTGATCTTGGCCGCTATCAGGGCAAGCCCGTCGACCTAGACGGCGCATTTATGATCTCGGCCCAAATGCCGATACGGGGAATCGCCACCAGTGGCTGGCGGGGCCGCAGCTTCAGCATGGGTATTGCCGACAGCGTCACGGTGTTGGCCGGCGTTGCGGCGCGGGCCGATGTTGCCGCCACCTTGATTGCGAACGAGGTTTATGCCGACCACAACGCCGTGCGTCGCGCCCCGGCCGACACGATAAAGGACGACACCGACCTGGGCTCGCGCTTGGTCACGGTGGATGTGGGGCCGCTGCCCCAGTCATCCATCGACGCGGCGCTTGATTCCGGCGCCGCCTTTGCCCGGCGTTTGCATGGACAGGGCTTGATCCACACAGCCGTGTTGATGTTGCAAGGCTCGGTACGAGTAGTGGGCGAACAGAACAACCCTAGGCAGGCGGGCGAAACTCCGCGCCTTGATATCGAAGCCATTGCAGGACGCCAGGCGCCTGCCCAAAGCAAAGTTCAAAAGGAAAGCCATGTCTGATTTGATACAAGTACGTCGGATCGCCACCGAGGTGGAAACCATATTCCACGAGTTCGGTCCGGCCGGAAAGCAGCCCCTTATTCGCGGCGCTGTCGCTGCTGTTCTTAAAAACCCCTACGCCGGCCGCTACGAAGAAAACATCTTGCCCATGATGGAGCAGCTTAACGAGGTGGGGCTGGACATGGCCCAGCGACTGGTGGCGGCCATGGACGTGCAGCCCGATGACATCGAAAGCTACGGCAAGGGGTCGATCGTGGGTGGCGCCGGCGAGCTCGAGCATGGCGTCTTATGGCATGTGCCCGGCGGCTACGCCATGCGCGAGCTTTTGGGATGGAAGGGAGACCGCTCCGCCTATAAGCAGGGCCAGGGCTCTGTACCCAAGGGGCTCGAGATGGGACGCGCGCTGTCCATTGTGCCCTCAACCAAGAAAGTGGGTGGCCCGGGCACGAAACTTGACGTCCCGCTTACCCACGTAACCGCCAGCTATGTGCGTGGCCATTTTGACGCCATGGAAGTCTACGTGCCGGGCGCCCCGGCCGCGGATGAGCTTGTCTTCATTCTGGTGATGGCAACGGGCGAGCGCATACATCAACGCGTCGGGGGCTTGCGGCCCGAGCAGATAAGCAAGTACGACGGCCTGCGCTAAGCGCCGGCCCAAGGCGCCCCAATCTTGCCCGCGCGCCGATTGTGTCGCACGAGCGGGCCTCATGGAAACAGCGATACAAAAGTGGATCAGGAGAAAAACATGTCAGCAAAGATACGCAAAATGGTGGTGGTCGTTGACGAGACCCGAGTCGAAATGGGCAAGCAGATCGAGCCGGCCACGCGCCGTGCGGTCGCCATGGCCGTTATCGAGAACCCATACGCCGGACGCTATTCCGACAACCTGGACGAACTCATCGCCATCGGCGAGGAACTGGGCGGGGTGCTGGGCGAACAATGTGTCAAGGCGCTGGGCATACAGCCGGATCAGGCTGAAAGCTACGGTAAGGCCGCCATCGTGGGCGAGTCGGGCGAGCTCGAGCATGCCGCCGCCATCCTTCATCCCAAGCTGGGTGCGCCGTTGCGAAAAGCTGTGCAGAAGGGCGCGGCCCTGGTCCCTTCATCCAAGAAGATGGGTGGAATCGGTTCCGCCATTGACGTGCCGCTGGGCCACAAGGATGCCGCTTTCGTTCGCAGCCACTTCGATGCGATAGAGGCGCGTGTCTCGGATGCGCCCCGTGCCAACGAAATTGTGGTGGCCGTCGCGGTAACCGATTCGGGGCGGCCCCTGCCCAGGGTGGGCGGATTGCAGGTATCCGAAGTCAAGGGCGAGGACGGCTTGCGCTAACCCCCATGCCTGCATCTGCACGGTTCAGCCACAGGGCCAGGGGCCGTGGATGCAGGCGGGTGGGCGTCGCAGCTTAGAGAATTTTCAGACACCAAGGAGAGCATCATGGCCACTGCCGCCGCAGCAGAGAAGTCAGGAAAGGTCGTCATCAAGAATATCGGTTTGTTGTTGTCCGGCGACCTGGACAACCCCATTCTCGACGCCGACACCATTATGGTTGACGATGGCCGCATCTCGGTCGTGGGCAAGTATGCCGACTGCGATGTCGAAGGGGCCGATACCGTCATCGATTGCCGCGGCACCACGCTTAGCCCTGGCCTGATCGACTCCCACGTGCATCCGGTCGCCGGTGATTGGACCCCGCGCCAGGGGCAACTGGGCTGGATCGACTCGTCGCTCAATGGCGGTGTCACCACGATGATATCGGCGGGTGAAGTGCATTACCCCGGCCGGCCCAAAGATATCGTGGGTCTCAAGGCGCTGGCCATCACCTCGCAGCGTGCCTATGAAAACGCTCGGCCGGGCGGGGTCAAGGTGTTGGCGGGCGCCCCCGTCATCGAGAAAGGCATGGTCGAATCAGATTTCAAAGATCTCGCCGACGCGGGTGTGAAATTGCTGGGCGAGATTGGGCTGGGAAGCGTCAAGGCAGGAGACGAGGCGCGCCAGATGGTCGAGTGGGCGCGCAAGTACGGCATCCAAAGCACCATCCATACCGGCGGGCCGTCAATTCCGGGGTCGGGCCTGATTGATAAAGACGTTGTCCTGGAAGCCGACGCCGACATCATCGGACATATCAACGGCGGGCATACCGCCTTGCCGTACAAGCATGTATGTGAGCTATGCGAGCGGTCGACCCGAGGCATAGAGATCGTTCACAACGGCAACGAGCGCATTGCCATCCTTACCGCCCGCCACGCGCATGAGCTGAAGTGTCTGCATCGCGTCATTCTTGGCACCGACGGGCCGGCCGGGTCGGGTGTCCAGCCTCTGGGTATACTGCGCATGGTTTCTCAGCTTTCGAGCCTTGCTGACATTCCAGCTGAAATCGCCTTCTGTTTCGCCACCGGCAATACCGCTCGCATGCGCGATCTTGATTGTGGCCTGATCGAGGTGGGGCGAGCCGCGGATTTCGTCATCATGGATCGCGCCCAGCATACGGCTGCATCCACACTGCTTGAAAGCGTGCAACTTGGCGACCTGCCGGGTATCGGCATGGTTATCATCGACGGCATCGTGCGCTGCCAGCGCAGCCGCAATACGCCGCCGGCCACCGAGCTTCCGATCATCGAGCGGCATTAAACAGAGGTAGGCTTCCAGCATGACAGCAGCATTGCAGGGCATCGTGGTATTGGATTTGTCGCGTATTCTGGCGGGGCCCTGGTCCACACAGAATCTGGCGGACTTGGGCGCGGATGTTATCAAGGTCGAGCGTCCCGGCACCGGCGACGACACTCGGCGTTGGGGGCCTCCGTTTGCCACCGACAAAGACGGCGTTGCAGGCGATGCCGCTTACTTTTTTTGCTGTAATCGCGGCAAGCGATCAATCACGCTCGACTTTACCGTCGAAGCAGGTCGCGCCGTGCTGCTGGAGCTGGTCAAGAAAGCCGACATCCTGGTCGAGAACTACAAGGTGGGCGGGCTGAAGAAGTACGGGCTCGACTACGAAACACTGTCGCAAATCAACCCCCGCCTGATCTATTGTTCGATTACGGGCTTCGGCCAGACTGGCCCTTACGCAAAGCGCCCCGGCTACGATGCGCTGATTCAGGCAATGGGCGGGCTGATGAGCATCACCGGTGAGTCTGACGACGTAACCGGCGGCGGCCCTCAGAAGGTCGGCGTGGCGGTGGTGGATATTCTTACAGGCCTATACGCCACGTCGGCCATTCTGGCCGCGCTTCATCATCGCGGACGCAGCGGCAAGGGCCAGTACATCGATGTTTCCCTGCTTGATGTGCAGGTGGCCACCTTGGCCAACCAGGCAAGCAATTTCTTGATCGGCGACCAGGTTCCGGGCCGGCTCGGAAGCGCCCATCCTTCCATCGTGCCTTACCAGCCCTTCGCCTGCTCTGACGGCCATGTCATGCTGGCCATTGGCAATGACACCCAGTTTGCCAACTTTTGCCAGGCGGCGGGTTGCGACGAATTGGCCGGCGACCCCCGTTTTGTCAATAATTCGCAGCGTGTGCATAACCGCGACGCGCTTATCCCGCTGCTGCAGGAACGCATCCAATCCAAGACCATAGATCAGTGGTGCGAACTTGCCACGGCGCATGGCTTTCCTTGCGGCCCCATCAACACGGTCGACCGGGTGTTCGACGACGAACATATCAAGGCGCGGGGTGTCAGGGTCGACATCGATTCGGCCCGGTACGGCAAGGTCGGCACAGTGGCCAGCCCAATGCGGTTTTCCGACACGCCGGTGCAGTATGCGTCGGCCCCGCCCGAGCTGGGTCAGGACACCGAGGCGGTGCTGGCAGAGCTGGGCCTGGATGGGGCGCGGGTGGCGGAACTGCGTGAGCTCAATGCGATTTGAGGCGCTATTTTTTTAATACCGAATCCAGAAGCAGCTTGCTGATGTAGCCGGCCCAGCCGTCTATTTTGTCCGCGTCCATCAGGTCGGTGTTCATGAAGGCCGAAAACGTATAACGGTTGGACACGTAAAAATACCCGAGCGCCGTCATGGCCATATATAGCTTGCGGCAGTCGATGCCTGTGCGGAAATGGCCTTGTTCGACGCCCTTGCGAACGACGTCCTCCAGGATGGCAATGGCGGGAAGCGCGTATTGATCAGTTGCGCGCGTTTTGCCTATGTGCTTGCCCTTCTGCAAGTTCTCGGTTCCGAGCAAGGTGATGATTTCAGGGTTGGCGAGGTAGTAGCGAAAAGGAAATTCGATGATCTTGCGCAGCGAACCCACCGGGTCTTCAAGGTCGAGCTCAAGGTTCTTTTCGGCTTCGAACATATCTTTGTAGGCGCCTTCCAGCACTTCGACAAAGAGTTTTTCCTTGCTCCCGAAATAGTAGTAGATCAGGCTGTCGTACGATTTGGCGGCCTTGGAAATCTTGTCGACGCGGGCGCCGTCGTACCCATCTTTTGAAAAGATTTTCTTCGCGGCCCGCAAGATGTTCTCGCGCGTGGTCTTGGCCGATCTTGGGCGCGGTGCGCGCTTTGCCGGAGACGGACTTTCAATTGCGCTGTCGGCGGCGGTTTTGGCGCTTTGCGTGTTGTCGTCTTTGGTGCTCATAACCATATATTACACATCTACATAGTGAGCGCTAAATAAATCAGTGCCCAAGCCAGTAAGCCAGGCCTCGAACCACCTCCTCGCGTCGTGAGTTTCCTTCAACATAGTCGTGGGCAAGCGTGGACCATCCCGGCTGGCTGCGAGCTTCGGCGAGCGCCTCGGGCAACTTGCCGGAGCGCAACGCAACACCGGCGGGAGTGTCAACCGAAAAGCTGGTGTCTGCTTCAACACGGGTCGCCGTATCGCTTGGAAGCCTTGCTTCGGTTTCCGTACCGACGGGCCGATCGGCCTCGCCAAGGACAATGGGTGTGAACGCGGCATGGCCGCGATGCTGCAGCGCTTGCACCAAGGCAAGCTGGCGCAGCGCCAGCAGACGCAACACGGCATCGTCAACGGTGATTTCGCGATAGCCTTGCACACGTCCCATGACCCGTTTTCCCAGACGGTTTGCGCCCTGCCAAAGACCGCCCGCAATGGCGCCCGTCAGCGCTGCCGCGCCCAGGCTGAGCCCGGCCGTGAACAGATCGACGGTGACGCCGGCCATGGCGCCGGCCGCCATGCCTTTGCCTACGTGCACGCCCATGTCCTTGAGCGCTTGGGGATGGAATAAATCCATGCTCCATCGCTCTCCCTGCAAGGGCAGGGAATGCTGTGTGAAATCGTCCTGGCGGAAATTGTAGCGGCGCAGCAGGTCGCGTACGCAAACGGATTCGCGTTGGCGTACCTGTTCGCGAAGCCGTTCACCGGCGGCTTCAACGCTGGCCTGATCGGGCTTGCTCGAGAGACGTAGGGCCGCCGTGTCGATGAGTAGTTCGGCCACCATGCGCAAGGCGTCTTCGCGGCGCAAAGTCTGTTGTTCAAGTATGTCTTGCTTCAGGGCCTGCAGCAGGCCGGCATGAGAATCCAGCATCAATGCCAGCTTGTCATAGAGCCGGGTTTCGCCGTCCAGGGGCGGCGCCACCGAATCGAACTCTACCGCCGCATGCAAACCCAGGCGAGACAGGGCGCTGCGCCATTCCTCGGTGCGCTGGCGGGGGCTGTGCAGGAAATTCAATACCGGCAGCAAGGGCCGGCCGCAAAGAGCCAGGGCGGTGAGCTCATCGCGATGCTTGCCCAGCACCGGGTCACGGACGTCAATCACGTACAGGCCCGCGTCACATTCGAGCAGTTTGCGCAGCACGCGAGCTTCTTGTTCGTAGCGTCCCGCGCTTTCAGGGGAGTCGAGGAAGACCCGAATACGGTCGGGACCGTCTTTTCGTTGGGCCGGGGGGCATAACTGATCGAGGTAATCGAGCAGGCCCATACCGTCTTCCATGCCGGGCGTGTCGTATAGCTCGACTGCCTGCTTGCCGGCCAATGGCAGTCGCGCTCCTTCGACGTGCCGTGTCGTTCCGGGATTGTCTTCGACGCGCCCAAAATCGGGGTTGCGTGTAAGCGTGCGCAGCAATGAGGTCTTGCCGGTATTGGTGTGACCCACCACCGCCAGGCGCAGCACGTCGTTATGCTTAGCGAGTTTCGGCATCTGAAACTCCATCCAGCCAGTGCAAAGCGGGCTCAAGTGCGGCGTGAATACAGTTGGCCGGCAGGCCGGCGGTAGTCAGCTGCCGGCGCCATGCCGTCAGCCGTGATTCGTGGGCTGAGCTTGTCTCGGTGATAAAGGCCACCCTGGCCTCGTCGGCATACGAGGCCAGTTCGGCAATATACGTCAATGCGCTTCGATCAGGGGTTTGGTAGCTGTCGCAGACAATCAGCAGGCGGCGCACCGGTTGGGCGTGAAGCTGATCGAGCAAAGCGTGTCGCTGCGCCCGGCTGTCAATAATGCCCGCATTTTGCACGCCTTCAGGCAAGCCTGCGGGAGGCCAGGCGGTGCTGGATGCCAGTTCCAAGCCAACAATAAGGGGGTGGTCGGTAAAACTCATGGCGGGCGACCGTTCGACATGAGCAAGAGTTTCGGGCCCTGGTGGAGCGTCCGGTGCGATGGCTTCGCTGGACGGCATCAGGCGGGGGCGAAGATCAGCATAGCCCGGCAACGAGGTATCCAGCCTGGAGGCTCGCCGGATTCCTTGCCGGGCCAACACCAGACTGACCACGGCGGCCGCAAGGCGCGGAATAACTCCATACACAATCACGCAGCCGATGAGCCAGCTCGACCATAAGGCCTGGGCTTCCTGGGGCAGGACGTTTAGCCCGTCGCTTAGCCGGATTGTGGCTTCGGGCGGCATGGCGAAACCGAGCCGGGCCGGCAGCCAGCCCAGGGCCTCGGTCAGCCCGACGAAGGCGTCGGGTGTGAGTAAGGTGGTTTCCCAATTGAAGGTATAGCGCCGCGCTGAAAGCATCGCCAGCAAGGTGGCGAGCAGGCCTGCCAGTGCGGTAAGCCACAGCAGGTGGCTCACCGCACTGAGCGCCCAGCGCAAGCTCCCGCTTCGACCGAGCAGGCCGATCAATGCGCGAGGCGCAAGCGCCGTATCGGGGCCTCGAGCCAGCTTGCGTGTGGCATCGAGCCACATTCGCCCCAGCCAGGCGCCGCCGCCGTTGGATTGCAGGCCTATTCCGGCCAGCCAGAGAATCAAGGTCAGCAGATGCAGGCCCAGCATCGCAACCAGTGCAAGCAGCAAGTTGACGGGACGGGTGCCGTCGCCCAGGGCCCCAAGCGCGGTGCCGATGCCGGCCAGGGCCGCCAGGGCGAACATGGCGGCCAGCGTCCAGCGAGCCAGGCGGGACCAGTGGACCAAGACTTCATCAAGTTTCTCGCGGCGCGCCAGGAACTGGGCCCGGCGAGCGATGCGTTGGACAAATGAGCCGCCTTCCGCGCGGACCCGGCGCACTTCAGTGCTGTCCTGGAGTTGGCCCCAATGGGCCTCGCGCAAGCGCAGGGTTTCAGTCAGCCAGGCTTGCTGAAATTGACCGCCAGCGCGCATTCAGGATCTGACCTGTTGCGGGCCGGCGTCGGCGCGGACGCCGAACCATCGGTCGAGCTTGTCGTGTGCCTGGGCCTTGACTTCGGGCGTGACGTAAAAGGCGACGGTGGCCAGCGCCGCAGCCATGACGCTGAGGTCATCGGTGTAGCCGATGATGGGGGCGAGGTCGGGTATGGCGTCTAAAGGGAAGATGAAGTAACCCAGGGCGCCGTAAATAACGCGTTTTGCCCACACGGGCGTGCCGGGGTTTTGGGCGGCATAGTATAGATAAAGGGCTTTTTCAAGCGTGCCGCGTCCCGCCGCCGCCGCATGTTTGGCAAGCTTTTTCCAGAACCGTGTCGTGCTGTAGAAATGTCGATATTGCGATTGAGCCATGGTGCCTCCGTACGCGCCAGGATCCACATCCCATTGTAGCGAGGCTCGGCCGGTTGTGCGCGCTAGATCAGGATCTCTTGACGATGAGCCCGTATATGAAGAGCACGATAATTGCCCCAATGATGGAGGCGATCCAGCCCGCGCTTTCGCCGGCCTCATACCATCCGGCCGCCACACCAAGGTATCCCGCAACGAGCGCGCCGACGATGCCCAGGATGATCGTCATGATGATGCCCATTTTTTGTTCTCCGGGCATGATGGCCCTGGCGATCAGGCCGACGATGAACCCGACGATGATCATGCTGATGATACCCATGGTGACGACTCCTGGATGTAGTTGGAAAGCGGAACAGGCCCTTGCAGTTGGGCGGTTCTGCGCTGACAAGCGCATCTAATGATAGGGGGAGCGCCAAAGGCCGTCCAGGCCATCGCGAAAGTTTTCGTATCAAAACGTTGAAGCCGTGATCGCTGGGCACGTCCTCTATGACCAACTGGCAGTTCATCATGAGCCAACCGCCGCGATGACTAACCGGAAGCAGGCGGGAATGCCTGTCCAGCCTCGCCGCAGCGCTATTTTTCGTCCACCTGTATCAGGCGCGACTTGCCGGCATGCAGCGCGAAGTATCCCGAGCCCAGTATCAGCAACAGGAACAGGCCGGCCACCGCATTCCAGCCGCCGGTAAACTCGTGCAGCAGGCCCATTAGCAGCGGGGCGATGGCGGCGATGGTGTAGCCGACGCCTTGCGCCATGCCGGATAGCGCGGCAGCCACCTGCGCGTTGGGTGAGCGCAGAACCAGCAGGGACAGAGAAATACTGAATACGCCGCCCAGCCCGATTCCGAGGCTGAGTCCGGATATCCATATCCATGAAATCGGCGCGTAGAAAGTGCCAGTAAGCCCAAGAAAGGTAAAACTGAGCATCGACAGGAGAGTCAGTCTTTGGTCTTTGCCCCGCGTGGCAAGCCAGGGTGCAAGGGGCGATGAGATCAGCTGCACGGCCATTGCCACTGACAAGACGAAGCCCGCCGTCAGCGCGGGCAGGCCGCGATCGATGAGTATGACCGGCAACCATCCGAATACGCAGTAGGCGACTGACGATTGGAGAGCCATGAGAAGGGTCACTTGCCAGGCCAGCCGGTTGTGACGCAGTCGCGGCAGACGCGGACGCACGGTTTGCGGGGTCGCCTGTTTCTTGGGAATATGCCTTAACCACACCAGCATGGTCGCCAGAACCGGAAACAGCCAAAAAGCCGCCGACCAGCGCCAGCCGCCCAACAGGTGTTCCAGCGGTACCGCTGCGCCGGCCGCTACAGTAGCGCCGATACACAAGGCCGTGGAATACACCGCCATCATCAAGCCGCCTTGCGAAGGAAAGTATTGCTTGATGATGCCGGGCACCATTACCATAACGACGCTGATGCTGGCGCCACCGATGAGGGTGCCCAGAAATAGCCCGCTGACGCCGAACAGGCTGCGCAGCCCGATGCCAAAAACCAGCACGCCCAACGCCAGCATAATAAGACGCTCAGGCGATGTAAAACGCAACAGGCGTGGGACAAAGGGAGCGAAGACCCCGAAACACAGCACTGGCAGCGTGATCAGCATGCCGATGGCCGCAGGCGAAAGGGCGAGGCTGTCCCGGATGGAGTCTAATATCGGACCGAGCCCAATCAGCATGGGCCGCAGGTTGATCGAGATCAACGCAAGCGCGAAGATCAAGGCCAGGCGCGTCTGGTCGCTGGCCATTTTTGCGGAGCGACCGCTGGCGTGGTGTGAGGGCTCTGGTGGGGTTTCCCGCATGTGGATTGAGTGAACACTAAATATTGAACAACCGTTCAGTGTGCCACAATATCGGGGTTCCATAAAACGGCGGCGCAATTCCTGGTCGGCGATAATGCCGCAAGTCGTCGTTGTTGCAGGGTTTTTTATGTCTACTTCTTCTACTGGCAAGCCATCTTCGGTCGATACGACGGCAATGGCTTATCTGGTTGTATTGGCGGGTATTACCACTGCCCTGCATATCTGGAAACTGCCGCCGGCCTTGCCCGCCCTGCAGGCCGAACTGGGCCTATCCCTGGTGGAGTCGGGCTTCCTGCTGTCGCTGGTTCAAATGGCCGGTATGGCCTTGGGCTTGATGATGGGCCTTTTCGCCGAGAAGATCGGGCTGCGACGCTGCCTCTTGCTGGGCTTGTTGCTGCTCAGCCTTGCATCGGCGGCGGGCGCGGTGTTCGTCGACAAGACACTGATGCTGGTATTTCGCGGCATTGAAGGCTGTGGCTTCCTGATGGTGGCCATGCCGGGGCCGGCCTTGCTGCGGCGTTTGGTCAAACCCAGTCAACTGGCGCGTCTGGTGGGTGTGTGGGGCACTTACATTCCTACCGGGGCGGTTCTTGTCTTGCTGGGCGGGTCATGGGTGTTGAGCGTGGCCAATTGGCGAGTGTTGTGGTGGTTATTGACAGCGGTCACCCTGGCCGTCATGGTGCTGGCGTGGCGCATGCTGCCGTCCGACCCCATTCGGCCCGGCCGTGCCGAGCGCTCCTCTGCCTGGACCATCGTGCGCAGGACGCTGACATCCGAGAACAACTGGTTATTGGCGTTGTGTTTTGGCTTTTATGCGGGCCAGTGGGTGGCGGTAATCGGGTTCTTGCCGACCATCTATACCGTGGCGGGCATTTCCGGGCCGCTGGCAGGGGTGCTAACCGCCCTGGTGGCGGGCATTAACGCCGTGGGCTGTTACGGCGCCGGACGCTTTCTGCAGCGCGGGGCGTCGGCCGGCAGGCTGATGATCATAGGCTATGTCACGATGATCGCGACCACCTTCATCGCGTTTGGCATTGGGTCGCCGGTATGGCTGCAGTTTCTGATGGTGCTTACCTTTTCGACCGTCGGGGGGCTGATCCCGACCACGTTGTTTTTCCTGGTGATCAAGCTTGCGCCGTCTTCCGACACCATGTCCACGTCAATAGGCTGGATGCAGCAAGTGTCCGCTGCGGGCCAGTTTGCCGGGCCGCCGCTCGTGGCGTGGGTGGCCACATTGGCGGGAGGCTGGCATCTTACCTGGGCCGTAACAGGCACGGCCGCCACGATTGGAATCGCGATAACGTTGCGGCTAAGCGCCAGGCTACGGGTGCGAGCGTAAAGTTGCCGGCCAGGGCAACGGGGTCGTTTTCGTCCGCCCCATGCTCAGGTTAACTGGACCGGGTCCATTCCATGAATGCCATCCAGAAAAATGCGCACAATCATGCCTGACAGCTCGGCGGCGTTGATTGAACCAGTGGGCTTGTACCAGACGTGTATCCAGTTCGTCATGCCGAAATACAGCATGGCCATGGCTGTGAGCTTCTTGCGTGGAATGTCCACATCAGGCCGCAAGGCCTGAGCCAGCAGCACCATCCGGTTGATGATGCGGTGCTGTATTTCGGATATGGAGCTTTTGGCGGCTGCATTCAGATGGCGGGGCATGGTCAGCAGCACCGTGATTTCGTCCGGCACACGAAGATACTCACTGACGAGCGTGGTGGTCATCGCATGAAACTGCTCTTCAGGAGTATTGGCCGTTTCCACCGCGGCGTCGACCTTCCATGCCAGGTCTTCAATTTTCCATTTGATCAGTCCGTACAGGATGGCGTGCTTGGAACGGTGGTAGTGGTAAAGCGATGATTTGCCGATGCCGCAGTGCTCGGCAATGTCCTCCAGCAAGGTTTCGTTATAGCCTTTCTTGGCAAACATAACCGCAGCCGAACGCAAGATTTCCTGCTTTCGATCTTCGTAGTCGAGCGACTTGGGGCGGGCCATATCAGCCGCCTTTGGCCGCCGCGCGTTCGGCCTTGATGCGCTTCGAGGTTTCGCGTCTGTCGGCTTCCGCGTGGGCGATGCTGGGCCGTTGAGCCAGTGTATTCAGGTAGTCGCTCAGCCAGGGGGCGTGTTCTTCCATGAAGGTTTTGTGCCCTGCGATGGCCAGAGCCCACTGGATGGTGGTTAGATGCACCCAGCCCGCGCTGTCCGCGTGGGTGAATTGGGCGCCACAAAGCCAGGGATCAAGAATGGCCCTGCGCTTCAGCAAAAGCAGCCCACGCTCGACCTCTGTCAGGGTGCGTTCCAGCAGCCCTGCCGGCATCTCTTTGCCCCAGAACACCGATTGGTAGATGGGCCGCATCGGCGCATCCAGGTAAAGCTCTATGTACAGGATGAGTTCGCGGCAGTGTGCGCGTTGGGCCGCCTGAGCGGGGAACAGCGACGGTGCGTCATTGTCCCGGATGTCTTCGAGATATTCGATGATGGCTTGCGACTCATATATGAGATCGTCGCCATGGCGCAGAAAAGGGATTTTGCCGCTTGGGCTGCCCGACTCTGGCCATTGCCCCGCCCCGGGGGCATGCTCGATTTGTTCGAACGGCAGCCCGTACTCCAGCAAGGCGATCTTGACCTTGTTGTAATAAGTGCTGATGGGCGAACCGTACAGGTGTATGGAAGCAGGCATGCCGAACCTTTATGTAGTTGTGCGTGAAGAGGCGAACACGAGGCAGTTTTGGTCGTTTTCTTGCGCGCGGTACAGGCGCTGCATGTCTTGTTCGCGCTGGGCAAGTACGCCTCGCTGGTTGATATGCCCCTTGTCGGTGATTTCGCCGATGTCAATGTTGGGCGGGCTGTTTAGCAACATGGCGCGCGCAATCCGCGTACTGCTGCCCGGAAACCGAGTGTTGTACTGTTCGATGCCCTGCGACACCAGACATACTAGCGCTTCGTGCTGGGCAATCTGCTGCTCAGTAAAATTGCCGCATTCCGGAAACTGCTTGCGCACGCGGTTGAAGTCGATGAACAGCATGGCGCCCAGTTCTTGCTGATTGGGTGCTGCCAGCACCACGTCGGATACACAGGGCCGCAAGTGTTCGAGCAATTCGCCGCGAACCGTAGCCACCGATACCCAGGTTCCTGTCGAAAGCTTGAAATTCTCGGCCAACCGGCCCGCATAGACCAAGCCTTCCTCTGGATGGTCAGGGTTGGCCCAAGCTACGGCGTCGCCCGTTTTCAGATAGCCCTCTTCGTCGAAAGCGTCCTGGTTGGCTTGCGGGTCGCGATGATAGCCGGGCGTGATGTTGTCACCCCTGAAACGAATTTCGTAACGTTCGCCATCCGGCACCAGTTTGGCCTCGACTCCCGGGGCCGGTAGGCCCAGGGTACCTGGCGTATGTGGGGGCCACCAGATAAGAGTGGCCGGCATGGTGGTTTCGGTGGAGCCCAGCGACGAGCAGATGGGAATGCGGCGGCCGGTCGCCTGGACGCTGAAATGTTCCAGCTGGTGCAGCGTGGCGAGCGATAGCGCCGCCCCGCCATAGACGATGACTTCCAGGTTGGCGAACAGATCGTCGGCGATGGATGGGTCGGCCTCCATGCTTGCCACCAGCATCTCGAGCCCTCGCGGCACGTTGACCATGACGTTGGGGCGCAGCTCGCGCAGATGGGCGATGCTGCGGTCTATCAGTTTTGGAACCGGCTTGCCGTCGTCTATATATAACGAGCCTCCATGCCTGAGGGCCATGCTGAAGGTGCCATGCGCTCCGGCGGTATGGTTCCATGGCAGCCAGTCGAGCAGGGTCAGGGGCTGGTCGGCGAGAAAGGGCCAGACCTGGTCCCACAACACCCCTGACGAGATGATGTTGCGCTGCGTCATGATGACGCCTTTGGGGTTGCCTGTTGAGCCCGAAGTAAGCAACAGGCGCGCCGTGTCGTCCAGGCCGATGCGGCTGTAGCGTATTTCAAGCTCGGGAGCGGGGGCCGCTTGCAGGGCGTCTTCAAAAATGGCATCGACCATTTCATCGTCGGGCTCGTCGGCAAGCACCAGCGCGTCGCCCAGTGTCTTGGCAAGACGTATCGCGTTGCCATAGCGGGCGGGATCGGAAGCGTAGATGAGTGAAGGCTGAAACCGTTGGACCAGGTCGCCCACCTTGCCGCACGTTCGCGACATCAAACTATAGGCGGTGGATACCGGCATGACTGGAATGCCGATCTGCATCGCGGCCAGTTGCAACAAACCGTGGTGGATGCTGTTTTCGCTAAGCACCATAACGGGCCGATCGTCGGGAAGGCCCAGATTGATCATCCACTGCGACAGCGCGTCGACCTGTTTGCGAGCCTGCGAATAGCTGATCCGCCTCCAGCCGCCGTGCGGATCGGCTTCGGCCAGGAAAGTGTGATCAGGACGCTGGTCGGCATGCCGGCGCAGGTAGTCGCCCAGTTGCCGTACCGGCAGGGGCGCCAGGGGTTCCCGATTGGAAACGATCAAGGCGCCGTCAGGCCGGGTATGCAAATCGATCTGGACGGGCGCGAAACGGACCGCGCGGAACGGAGCGTTGCTGCGCTGCAAAGGCTGGACGGAAGGTGTTTGCTGGACGGAGGTGCTCATGGTGCGGAATTTGCGAATGAAATGATGTTGGGCTCAGGCGAAGCCCAATACGACTTTGGTACCGCTAGGGGCAGTGGCGTATCGGTTCCATGCTTGAATGAAATCGTCGCCGGCTATGATTTCGTGCGGCGAAGGTGTCAATATGCCTTGCCTCATAAGTTCGAGCATCGCTGCTAATTGTTCCGTAAAGGCGTTTGTTTCCTGGATAAGCAAGCCGCCGCAATAGACGCCCAAGATGCCGCAGCCCTTGAGCAGCAACAGATTGGTGGGGATGCGAGGTATGTCGCCTGCAGCGAATCCAACTACCAGCAAGCGTCCGCGCCAGGCAAGATTGCGCACTGCGGCTTCAGTGAAGTGGTCTCCCACCGGATCAACTACGACGTCGGCGCCGAGATTTCCCAGCAATTGCCGCAGGCCGTTTTTCAATTGATCGGCTGCAACGTTTTGCGTGGACGGATCGCCGTCGCGCGCAAGTTCAAAGGTGTCTCGATCGCGGCGCACGACGGTATGGACAATGGCGCCGGCATGCCGGGCTATCTGTACACAGGCTTTGCCGACCGCTCCGTTGGCGCCCAGAACCAGTACGCGCTCGTTCGCCTTGAGCTGGGCGCGGTCCAGCAGGCCGTGGTAGGCCGTAAGGTGTGAATTGATGGACGCCACGGCATGAGCCGGATCCAGGCCTGCCGGCACGGGAACCAGTCGGTGTTCCGGCGCGGTAAGGCAAGTGGACCAAGCCCCCACGACGCCGCTGGAAATGACTTTGTCGCCGGGCTTGAAGCGGCTGACTTCCTCGCCCACCGAGCGCACGACCCCGGCGGCATCCAGGCCTGGAACGAAAGGAAGCGCGGGCCGTTCCTGGTAGCGGCCTTCCACCAGCAGATGATCGGTGAAATTGAACGCTGCGCAGTGAACGTCGATCTGCACGTCGTGGCTGCCGAGCGAGGCGGCTTGACCAAGAGGCTGGCGTTGTATGTCGGGAGGATTACCGTATTCGCGGCATACCAGGGCGTAGCCCTCTTCCGGAATGTGTGGTGTCGTGTTCATGTGCTGCTGGATGGTGAGCCATGGCCTTTGATCAAGACCATGGTTTGGGTGAAACGCGTTGGGACTTATTTAAGAAGTTGCCACTTGCCATCTTTGACGGTGAGCAGCTCGACGCCGCGCTCGTCAAAACCGCTATGGTCTTCGGGTGTCATGTTGTAGATGCCCTGGGTTCCTGGCAGATCTTTGATTTTTTCGAGGGAATCGCGCAGTGCGACTCGGAACTCTTCGGTGCCAGGCTTGGCGTTTTCAAGCGCTTCAGGAATGGCTTGCTGAAGCAGCAGGCCGGCATCGTACACGTTGCCGCCGAAGGTGGCGGGGTCGTTGCCATGCAGCTTTTTGTAGGCTTCCATGTACTCCAGAGCGACTTTTTTCGCAGGATTGCTGTCGGGCGCCTGATCGGGCGCGAGCATGATGCTGCCCGCCACGATGGCGTCTTCAACCTTGGCGCCGCCAAGCTTCAGAAACTCGTTCAGCGCAGCACCGTGAGTCTGATAGAAAGTGCCTTTGTAGTTCATGTCCTTGAGCGTGGCATGAGGCAACACGGCTGGGCCGCCCGGGGCGGCGATTAGCACGGCGTCAGGCTTGGCGCCCAGAACGCGCAATGCCTGGCCGGTAACCGAGGTGTCGGGCCGCCTGAAACGTTCGTTGGCCACAATTTCGATGCCGGTGCCCTGGAGCTTGTCTTGCATCACCCCGTACCAGGTTTCACCGAAAGTGTCGCCTGAGCCGATGAAGCCGAGTGTCTTGACACCGCTTTTGACCATATGACCGACGAGCTTATCTGCGACCAGGCCGTCGTTTTGAGTGGTCTTGAACACCCATTTGCGTTTTTCATCCATGGGCAGGACGATGGCGATGGTGCCCACCGGCGCCAGCAGCGGCATTTTGGCTTCGGCGATGAAGTCGAGCGACGCCATGGCATTGGGCGAGCTTGAGGGTCCGATGATTGCATCGACCTTGTCTTCAGTGATCAGTTTCTTGATGAGGGTGACCGTATTGGATGGGTCGCTGGCATCGTCATAAGAGATGTACCTGACCGACTCGCCCGCGATCTCTTTGGGTAGCAGCGGCACGGTATTGTTTTGCGGAATTCCAATCAGTGCCACCGGCCCCGTATTGGACGAGATGACGCCGATCTTGATCTCGGCTTGAGCCGCCGCCGCAGTGGCGGCAAGGGCGATGCCGGCTGCCAGGGTTGAAAATAGTTTTCTGTATTGCATGTGTCTCTCCGATTTTTATACTAGCTTGAAAGAACTGGATTAAGTTGTTGTCAGGTCTTAGTGATCACTGTCGTAGGCCATGGCGACGGCATAGCCGCCGCGCCAGTAAACCAGTGGCCGTCCTTCACGGTGTTCGAACTGTTTGACCGTACCCAGGACAATATCATGATCGCCAACAGTAATCATCGAATGCGTGTCGCATTCGAAGGTTGCCAGGGTGTCGTCGATGACGGGCAGGCCTGACGAAGACCGGTGATGCGGCACGCCCGCGAACCGTTGTTCGATGGGGCCGGTCATTTGCTGGGCAGTGTCGCGCTGGTGCTTCGCCAGTACGTTGACCACGAAGCGGCCGGCCCTGGCGATAACGACGTGAGCATTCGAACCCCGAACCACGTTCCAGCTGATCAAGGGCGGATCCATCGAAACACTGACGAAAGAGTTGATGGTCAGTCCGTAGGGCTGCCCGTGATCATCCAATGTAGTGATGACCGCAATGCCTGTGGCAAAGCGACCGAACGCATGGCGCAGTTCGGGCTTGGGCGCGATCGCAGGCTGAGTCCGGACGGTGGCGGGGCGCATGGAAGTCTGGGCGTGTGGCATGGTCATTTCTCGCTTGGGCGAGTCTCCGTGAATGTTGCGGGCGGGTCAGTCGCGCTCGCCTGTGTTGTACAGAAGGCCGTAACCCAGCCGGTCGATGCAGATTTCCGACGTCCAGGGCAGCATCAGCGCGCCGCAGCGGCTGTCGCGGTACATGCGCTCGAGCGGGAAGGTCTTGAGCATGGCCTGCCCGCCGCATACGCGCACGGCGGCCGAGGAAATTTCGGCGCAGTATTCCATAATGGTGTGCTGGCAAGCGTAGGCGCGCATGCGTTCGCCTCGCGAGGGGTTGGCCTTGAACTCGGACGTGACGCGGTGGAACAGCGCCCAGGCCTGCTGCAACTTGACGTACATCTGGGCGATGCCGATTTGCTTGGTGGGATACATGCGGCGCTTTACGTTCACGCCCTCGACCTCGCCTCGCAAATAGGCTACGGCAAAGTCGTACGCGGCCTGGGCCAGGCCCATGTAGCAGGGCGTCAGCGTCATGAACATGTGCGGGTACATGGCGGCCGCCTTGATGTACACGCCCTGCGGCATCATTTCGGCCGTGTCGGGAACAAACACATCCTTGAACAGCAGCGAGCGCGACACGGTGCCGCGCATGCCCAAGGGGTCCCAGTCGCCAACGATGGACACGCCCTGGGCGTCGGCCGGAACGGCGATGAACATCGTGTTGGCCAGTGTGGCGTCGGCTACGTCTTCGGTGCACAGCACGCCGTAGTAGTCGGCCGAGCCCGACAGCGAGGCGAAGATCTTCTTGCCATTGATCAGCCAGCCGCCGTCCTGGCGCTTGGCGACGGTGCCAAAAGGATGTTTGCCGGCGGCGGCGCCGCTGCCTTCCGAGAAAGGCTGTGAATAGATCTTGCCTTGCAGCATATTGCCGTAGTGCAGCGCCCGGTTGCGTTCATGGCTGGCGCGCTGCTCGTCGGTGAGGTCCATCGCATCGACCATGCCGGCCGTCCACAGCGAGTTGGCGTTATGCATGTTGAAGGTGTTGGCGGTGGAGGCGCAGTAATAGGAGATGCGCGAGGCCACCAGCATGTAGGTGCGGTAGTCGGCGCCAAGTCCGCCCAGGCGCTCGGGAACGCAAAGGCCCAGAAAGCCCATTTCGTGCAGGTCTTGGTAGTTTTCCGTGGGGAAACTGGCTTCACGATCGTGCTTGAATGCGCGTTCGGCCCACTTGACGCCGTACTGATCCACCTTGGCGATCAGCGCCCTTTGCTTATCGGTAAGAGGGGCGCCGTCGAACAAGGTGCTGTCATCGGCCGACTTGGCGGTTTCGGTGAGGTAGCTGCTATCCATAAAGGGCTCTTTTTGCATGTTCATGACTGGGTGGCCTGGTGTTGCGCTGTCAGGAAGGATTCGACAGCTTGGTTGAATGCGTTGGGCGACTCGATGTTCGCCATGTGGCGCACGGCGGGCAGCTCTTGAAAGCGGGCATCGGCGCCGTTTTGCGCCAGCCGGCTCATGCCCTTGGGCGGCGCCTGTGTGTCATGTTCGCCGGCCAGCAGCAATACCGGAACGGCGATGCTCTGGAATTCGGCGCTGCGGTCGAAGGTGACCAATAGCCGCATGGCGTCCAGGTAGGCGTTTTTCTGAATGCCTGCCGCCGACAGTGCGGCCAGCGCCTGCATTGGGGCCGGGGTAGCCGGGTTCATGAAGCCGGCCAGCAGAGCCGGCGCGGCGTCGGCAAAACGCTCGTACGGCTGCATGGCATCGATGCGCTGTTTCAGGAACGCTGCTTTCCAGGCCGGGTCGCGGCTGCCGAAGGCCGTGCTGGTGGCCGACAGAACCAGGCTTTGCACGCGAAGCGGGTGGCGGTGGTAGAACTCTTGCGCGATCATGCCGCCGATGGAATGGCCCAACACGTGGGCTTGTTCGATATCCAGGGCATCGAGCAGGTCGCGCAGCGAAGACGCCAGGCCCTGCCAGGTGAGCTGGGCCGGGGCAGGCGACTGCGCATAGCCGGGCATGGTCCAGGCTACCGCCAGGCGCTTGCGGCCAAAGTGTTCTAGCTGAGGAAGCCAGATGCCCGCGGTGGAGCCCATCCCGTGCAGCATGACCAGGGGGGTGCCGCCCCGGCCGCTGGCCAGCCAGGTGGGCAGGGAACTCATTCAAACACCTCGCACAGCTTGCCGGCGTCGACGATGGCAAGGCCATCGAGGGCCACCGTGCAATGCCGCATGGGAAGGTCGAAGTGGCCCTGGGTATGGCGGCCCGCCATATCATTGGCGCCGGTGGAATATAGGAAATTGCCAGCAAAAGCGCGAAGTTCCGTGCCATTGGTATCGTTTTTATCGAACATCTGCAAAGCGTCCCAACGCGCAAGAGGGTTCATGCCCCAGCCCACATGGCTGACCGCATAGGCGTCTTTCTCGTTCCACGCCTCGAGGTAGCTGCGCATCAGCTCGGCGTCGAGGTTCTTGCCTTCGATGCGGGTGATGTAGTCGTTTTCAATATGCAGGGTTATCGGGTTTTCAAGGTAGCGCTTGAAGGTAAGGTTTACATCGCCAATGTCCATGACAAGACGGCCATTGACGGAACCCGCTTTAGGGAATGCCAGGCAGAGGCCGCCGGGCCAGTGCTGGACGAGACCAGGGCGGTCGGCCCCGCCCCAGACGCCGCCGACGCGGGAACCCTCGAGCTTGATATTGAGATTGGTGCCGGCTTCGGAGGTGACGGTCATGGTCTTGGCTTTGGCCAACATCTTGACGCCATTCTTGACCTTGCGGGTCAGGTCGATATTCGTGGTTAAGCGTTCGAGAATTTCGGGGTGCTCGTTGCTGATCATGATGAGGCGGGCGCCGGATTCGAGGATTTTCGGAAGTTCCGGCGCATGCAGCAAGCCCTCGACGGTAAGGTCGACCACCAAACCGGGGCCCGACAGAGCTTGCATGACAGGCGCCATGTTGCGAATGACATGCGAAGCGCCGGTAGAGCGCACCGGAACCGGAGTGTCGACAGCCAGCGACGGGACGGTGATCTGCACAGGAATCGCGCCCAGGCGCGCCAAGGCCAATTCGGCAAGGTGCACGTTGATGGCACGGCTTTCGGTCTCGGCCAGGATGCGCACAACTTCGTTTGGCTCGACCTTGCAGCGGCGGAAGATCTCCTCGAAGGTCTTGATCCATTTTTCCTGCGCTTTCATTTTTACTCCGTGAGCTTGGCTTGCTTTGAATCGTAGTTAATGGACTCGTTGGTCGAATAATAGTTTCGTCAGGCTGTCATGGTCAAGTGAAAATCGCTTTTTTTCTCAGACGTTAGGGCAAATACTAGGTGGCGCTCGGAGCGCCCGGGCCCAGATTCCTTGGAAATGATTCGACCTGTAGGTCGATTAGCTGCGGGGCGGCTTGGTGGAACAGACGACCAAGAAGCTTGGCATGCCTGGGCTGGAACTGGAAAAGGGCCTGGAATTGACGCTTGTTCTTCTTGTACCGCGCGTATCCTCTTGTAGTATCTTGTGTCTTTTATAACGATAAGAAGTGCCGACGCCGCTTGGGAGACGGGTATGAAAATCCGGGGACGAGACATTACGGCTTGCATATTGGCCGGCATGGTCGTGTATACGGCAGCAGGGGCGCGCGAGGCGGGCGACTCGCCGCCTTTGGCCGATGCGCCGGCGCAACAACAGGCCATCGCTCAAGTAATGGCAACCGTGCCGTCCGGCATCAAGGTCGAGACATTGCTCAAAACAGAGTCTTCCTGGGACGGCGTACCGTACACCGCCTACCCCCAGGGCCGCCCCGAAATCACGGTGGTCAGGCTTACCATCCCGCCTCATACGGCCCTGCCCTGGCATAGCCACCCCATGCCCAACGCCGCTTACGTGGTGTCGGGCAGCATCGTCGTCGAAAAGCAATCGGATGGCAGCAAGCGCCAATTGGGCGCGGGCCAGGTATTGGCCGAAATGGTCGACGCCCCGCATCGCGGCGTCACGGGCGACGAGCCTGTCGTTTTGATGGTGTTCTATGCGGGCGCGACCGACATGCCGCTGTCGGTCGGGCACTGAAACCGCGCGGCGGCCTCAAGCACGCCGGCGTTAAAAATGCACCGCCAGCCGCAGTTCGCCCGTCTGGCTCAGGTAGTTGTCGGCAAAGCGCATTCCGTACTCTGCCTTGAGTTCCACCCCGTTCTTGCGTGTCAGCACCATGCCCGCCTTGAGTTCGCCGAAGTGGCGGGGCAGGTCGGTGGTAAGCCCGAACCGGCGCTGTTCGGGGTCGCCTTCGAGACGCGCATTGATATCCCAGCCCGTATCGGAAAGCCAGCTTACTCCGGCTGACACATAGGGTCGCAAGGTGTTGCCGCGCCATTCGTAGCGGCCGCCCAGCTCGATCGACGGCGTGATCATCGAGGACCATTGGCTGGCGCCGTCGACATGCAGGTTGAGCGGGCCGGCGCCGCTTTCGCTGTAGGAAGGCATTCGCTGGTAGGTGAGGGATACATCCAGCATGGGCTTCAGATACCACGACGGCCTGGCATGGACATACGATGCGCGCAGGCCCGCCGATACGTGCCGGGTGCGCCAGCGGCTGTTCGCCTCGAAGGCCTGGTCGGTCAGTACGATGCTGCGCTGGGTTCTATACGTGCCGTGGCCGCCGGTCAGCGAGCCGGCGAACAGCCATGGCCCGGCCTGGCGCTTGAGTACGACGCCGGCCTGGAAGCCGTCGCCCTCGGTGCGCACAGGCACGTCCGACACGCGATGCCGCGACGACTCGTATGCAACCGACCCGCCCAGGAACCAGTTGGGCGCCACTTCTTTCTGGCCGCCTAGCTGATAAGTTTGGCTGTTGACGGTGAAGCCGCCCGTTTCGCTGGTGGTGTCGCGCCGCGTGTGGTTGCCCAGAAAGCGGCCCCAGGCGCAATCGCCTTCGCGCATGGCGGTGTCTTGTTGATAAAACTGGGGGCAGCTCATCATGCGGGTGAAGAAGCTGCGGTTGCTGAGCGGGATATAGGCGGCCGGGCCCTGGCCCGCATCGGATGCCAGGGTGTCCAGTGCCTTGCGGTACTGTTCGAGATTCTGCACATTGACAAGCTGGTCGAACAGCACCGCCGTATCGTACAGGTCTTCGGAGGGCTCGAGCCTCCAGGCCTGTTGCAGATAGCCGGCCAGGTTGCGCTGGTCTTCGTTGAGCTCGGTGTCATGGGCCTGGAAGTCGGCCTCGACGCTGACGGCCAGCGATTTGTCGGTGGGCTGTTGCAGCGGATAGCGATACACCAGCGAACTCTTTGACAATAGATCAGGCGCCAGCGCAAGAGAACCACCGCCTTCGGCCGCCTGGACGATGGTCAGCGCGCGGTTGGGCAGCGGGTAACGGGCCAGTGTATGCACTTGGCCGCCCAGTTCGACCGGCTTTGAATACCGCAGCACGTCGCTGCGCCGGTCGCGGAAATCGGCGTCGACTTCCAGCGTGGCCGGCCCCTGCGAAGTGCCCCCATGCTGGCGCAGCGAGGACAGCAATCGGGTTTCGCCGATGACGCCGGCGCCATGGGGGTTGAGAATGCCTTGGTTCCGCAGCGTGGCGTCGGCGCCAAGCCGCACGCTTGCGCCCGTGTCGAAACGCCCCTGGTTGGTGAACCCGTTGCGGGCGTGGCCGCCAAGGTCGATGCTTCCAGCCACGTGTCCCCTGTTGGTGGTGGCCACCCAAGTGCCCGGCGCGCTGTGGATGGCGTGGCTGCTTAGCGCGGTGACCGTGCCGCCCTGTTCGACGAGGATGGAGTTGTTGTTGCCGCCATGGACCACGATGCCGGCGCCTTGCGGGCCATGCGAGCCGCTGACGTATCCGCCGTCGGCCACTGTAATGTTGATGTTGCCGTTGGAGCCGCCGGCACCCAGGCTTTGGGCGAAGATGGCGGGCGAGTTCCGGCCTTGAGTGCGTATTTCGCCGCCCACGGTGATGGAAATGGCGCCGCCCTGGCTGCTGGCCCTGTTGCCGCCGGACGCGCCCATGGCGTCGCCGCTGATACCCCCGCCGCCGCCCACGCTTTGCGCCAGGATGCCCGCCGCATTGGCTCCTGAAGTGTGTATGCGGCCATGATGGTTGATGGCGATGTCGCCCCCCTTGCCGCTGCGTCCGCTGGATGACGAGGGAAGCTTGTTCGACGAGTCGATGATGCGCAGAGAGCTGTCGCCGCCAATGCCTCCGCCTCCGCCCACGCTTTGGGCCAGGATGCCGTAGGCGCCCGCGCCTTGCGTGGTGATGTCGCCTTCGGTTGTGATTGTGATCTTGCCGCCCGCCCCTGCGCCGCCGCCTTTGCCGCCGATCTGGATGGCGAGCGAATCTTTATCGGTTGTTTCGGACTGGATGCCGACTCCGCCGCCGCCCCCCACGCTCTGAGCAAGTATGGCGTGGGCGTTTTGCCCGGTGGTAAGCAGTGTGGCTTTGTCGTGGTGAGCAACGGTGACGTTGCCGCCATTGCCCCCGGTTCCGCCATTGCCGCCGATGGACAGGTGCAGGGTTTTGCTTTTGGATTCTTCTTCTTTGTCGTCGCCGTCCTTTTTATCGTCGCCGCTTTGAGCGTTGATGCTGGCCACGCCCCCGCCGCCGCCGATGCTTTGGGCCAGGATGGCGTAGCTGTCCCTTCCTTGCGTGCTGATGGAGCCTTTGTTGTCGACAGTGACGGCTCCGCCATGGCCATGGCCTCCGCCGGCACCGCCCAAAGCGCCGCCCAGGTTGATCCTGGCGTCGCTGGCGGCCGCATTGACGCTGCCCAGCCCGCCCCCGCCGCCCACGCTTTGCGCGAAGATGCCGTGGGCATGCCCGCCCTGGGTCTGGATGACGCCGCTTTGCTCAACTTGCACCGCTCCGCCGTTGCCGCCCGACCCTCCTGAGCCTCCGATGGCCAGGTTGAGGGCCACATTGCCCTTGTCAGACTTGTTGCGAGCGGCCGCGGCCGCTCCCCCGCCACCGCCCACGCTTTGCGCGAGTATGGCGGTGGACTGCGATCCGGTCGTAAGGATGTGTCCAGCGTGCTGGACGTTGACTCGTCCGCCTTGTCCGCCGGCGCCCCCGCCGCCGCCCAGCGAAAACTGGAGCTTCACGGAAATGGAGTCGTCTTTCTTGTCTTTGTCCTTATCGGCGGCCCCGGTTTCGGCCGTGTTGTCGTCATCGGGCTCGGCCGTGCCGGTCAGGCCCGCCGTGCCTCCGCCTCCGCCCACGCTTTGGGCAAGTATGCCGATGGCCTCGTCGCCATCGGTTCGCAAGGTGGAAGCAGCGCTTGCGACGAGCGATATCGTGCCGCCATGCCCCCCTTTGCCGCCCCTTCCGCCCAATATGGTGCTGGATTCGACGGTTTCGGATTCAGCGCCGCCATCGGCGCCGCTGCTGTCGCCGCCGCCTCCGCCGACGCTTTGAAGCAGGATGCCGCGTGACAACGCGCCTTGCGTATGAATCGCGCCTTCGTGCTGCAGGTTGACCCGGCCGCCCTGGCCGCCTTCACCGCCTGAGCCGCCCAGTGCGAACGCGAGACTGAATGTTTTGGCGCCTATGGCGCTGGTGTGGGCCGAGCCCGCCGCGCCCAGGCCACCGCCTCCGCCTATGCTTTGCGCCACGATGCCGTCGGCATGGCTGCCGGCGGTGTGTATTTGGCCTTGATGGGTGATGTCGACCACACCGCCGGCGCCCCCGCCTCCGCCCGACCCGCCCAGGGCGACCGAGGCGCTGAAGCTGAGCTTGGGATGGATGGAAAGCGAGTGGGCCGAGGCGCTGCCGCCTTTTCCGCCTCCGCCGCCTATGCTTTGCGCAATGATGCCGCGTGCTTCCCGTCCCTGGGTGGAGATGGCGCCGTCGTTCAGGATGGCGACCCGGGCGCCGTTCCCGGCGCCCCCGCCTTTGCCGCCCACCTGCACGCTGGCCGAAAACGTGGCGTACTTGGTGGGCAGGCCGATTGTGGCGCCGGCCGCTGAGCCGCCGTCGCCTCCGCCGCCGCCTATGCTTTGGGCGATGATCCCGCTGGAGCCGTCGCCAAGAGTGGAAAGTTGTGCATGATTGACGGCGCGAACCTGGCCGCCGTGGCCGCCGGTTCCCCCCGTGCCGCCGATGCCGACGGAAGCCAGCCCCACGCTGATGCTGGTGCTGTTGCCGCCACTGCCCCCGCCGCCGCCCACGCTTTGCGCCTTGATCGCATCGGAGCCCGCGCCGGCTGTGCTTATGGCGCCGGAGATGCCGTCGAGGTCGACCCGGTCGGCGGACCCGCCGCTGCCGCCGCTGCCCCCGATGGTGACGGTCGCCAAGGTTACGGTGCCGATACCTGTTACCGAGCCGCCCTGGCCTCCGCCGCCGCCTATGCTTTGCGCCACCAAGCCGGCGGAAAGGCGGCCCTCGGTGGCGATTTCGCCGTCTTGCTTGATATTGACACGCCCGCCTTTGCCGCCCGCACCGCCGCGTCCGCCTATGCCGACGTTGACGCCCGGCCCGATGGTGAAGACGTCGCCCCCGTAACCGCCGCCTCCGCCCACGCTTTGAGCGAGCACACCCACGGACTCTTCTTGCGCTGTGGCGATGAGGCCGTTCTGCGCCACCTCGACCAAGCCGGCGTTGCCACCCGCCGCGCCATGCCCGCCGATGGCGATGAGCCCGGCGGCCTTGCCGCCCGCGCCTCCGCCACCGCCTATGCTTTGCGCAGCCAGGCCGACCGCCCGCTTGCCTTGGGTTGTGGCCGTGCCCGTGTTGACCACCCGTAGCCCGCCGCCGGAGGCCGACGGGCTGTAAGAGTTGCTGTCGCCCCCTATGGTCATTTTCTGGCCGGATTGGGGGATGACAACGCCCCCGCCGCCACCCACGGTCTGGGCGAACAGGGCATGGGCGCCTTCGCCTTGTGTGGCGACCACGCCATGGTTTTCGAGGCGCGCGCCGCCCCCTGCGCTGGCCATGCCGCCGTTGCCGCCCACCGCCACGATGCTGCTGCCGCGTCCGCCGTCGCCGGCCTTGCCGCCCAGGCTGGACACGTACAGCCCGATGGAGTCGCGGCCGTGGGTGGCGACCTGGCTATGGTTGACCAGGGTGGCGTTGCCCCCTCGCCCGCCTTGCGAGCCGTTGCCCGCTCGGCTGAATACGCCGCCTTTTCCGCCGGTGTGTCCGCCGCCGCCATCGGCCACGGCCATGGCGCCGTAAGACTGGCTGCCGTGCGTGACGATGGAGCCGCCGCGCAAAGCAAGATCGACTGTGCCGCCGTCGCCGCCCTTGCCGGCCATGCCGCCTTTGCCCAGGACAGAGTCGCCGCCCCAGAACCCGGCGCCGCCCGACGCTTCGGCGCTGATGCCCGGCGCGTTATTGCCGCGTGTCGTGATTTGGGTGTCGTGCAACTGGAAGGAAATGCTGCCGCCCTGGCCGCCTATGCCGCCGTCTGGCGCATTGAAGCCCGACGCGTATTCGATCCGTCCGCCGTAGCCGCCGTTGGCGGACAACAGTATGCCGGCGCCCCGGGTTTCGATGCGGTGCGATCCCGGGCCCTGGCCGAAGCTGCCGGTGATTTCGCCCCCGCGTCCGCCGGTTCCCCCGGTGCTGTCTTTGAACTGGACGCCTCCCAGGGCGGTGCCCCCCGCGCCCCCGTTGCTGGTGGCGCGGATGCCTATGGATCCGGTTCCGGTGCCTTGGAAGGTGCCGTTGGTATTGAGGGTGATTGAGCCTCCGGCGCCGCCGTCTCCCGCCCGGGGGCGTTGCCAGCCGGCCAGCTTGCGGGTCATTCCGCCGGCGCCGCCCTCGGCGTCCAGCAGCAGGCCCACGGCATTGCCGGCACGGGTGGCGACATCGAGCGTGCCGCCGTTTTCCATGCGCACTTCGATGGTTCCGCCGCTGCCGGCCGGGGCGTTGTTGACGTGCTTGTTGTGATAGCCGTAGCCGGAACTGCCGCCGCGCGAATACAGCGCAATGGCGCCGGCGTTCGAAAGGCTCGATGTGTTGTGATAGCTGCCCTGCAGGGTGGCTCGCAATGTACCGCCACGGCCCCCCGTGCCGCCTACGCCATCGGCGCCGGCCTTGCCCTCCCCGGCGTCTCCGCCGCGGCCGCCGCTGGTTGAGGCGTGCAGTACCGCCGCGCCCGATCCGGGCAACTGGCCTATGCCCTTGATGGACGTTGAGTTATCGGAAATGATGCGGGCGGTTTTGCCGTTTTCGCCGTCGGTGGCCCAGCCGCCGTTGCCGACGTAGGTTACTTTGCCGTCTTTGCCGGCGGCTCCGGAGGCTTCGATGACGATGCGCGGTGTAAGCGTGCCCTGCAGCCGGCATGAGTTGAATTGGGGGCAGGGGGAGGCGGCTGATGCGTATTGCGGAAGGGCTCCCATGCCGCCAACCAGGGTCGCGAGCAGGGTGGGCGCCAGCCAGGGGCGCGGTGCGGAGCGGTGGGTCGGCATGGGCGTAACTCTGGCTCAGTGACAACGGGTGCTTACGGCACACCCAGGTTCAAAAGACAAAAGCGCCCTCACGCTACGCCTTGAGGCTTTTTTTTCGACCTGTTTGCCTTGGGCGGCCCGGAAGAAAAACAGCGTGTCGGCTTGCGACAAAATCTCTGGGGATAGTAGTTAGGGCGCGCGGCCCATGTCAAGGTGTTTCCCGCGTTACAAATTTTTTACGGCCGAGGTCCGGAAAGGCGGGCATCCACCAGTTCTACCCAGTGGCGCACGGGTTTGCGGGCCACCCCCGCCAAATGGATTTGGCAGCCAATGTTTGCGGTGGCGATGAGATCGGGCCCGCCGCTTTCCAGGGCGTCGATCTTGTTGCGCCGCAAGGTGGCGGCCAAGCCCGGCTCGGTGACGGAATACGTGCCGGCCGAACCGCAGCAAAGATGGGCGTCGGGCGTCGGCGTCAGCTCGAAGCCGAGGCGGGTCAGAATGCCTTCGACGCTGCCCCCGAGTTTTTGGGCGTGCTGAAGCGTACAGGGACAATGGAAGGCGATTTTTTCCGGTCCAGGCAAGGCCACGCTTTGCAGAGGTTCGGCGCCAAGTACCTGGGCGATATCCAGGCCGAGCGCGCTGACCCGCTCGGCCTTGTGTGCATAGGCCGGGTCGTGGCGCAGCAGATGGCCGTACTCTTTCACGAAGGCGCCGCAGCCGCTGGCGGTCTGAACAACGGCTTCTGCGCCGGCTTCAATGGCCGGCCACCAGGCGTCGATGTTGCGGCGGGCGCGGTCCAGGCCTTTTTTCTGGCCGTTCAGGTGGTAGTCGGTGGCGCCGCAACAGCCTGCGCGGCCGGCGTCGACGATGCTGATGCCCAGTTGGTCAAGCACTCGTGCGGCTGCTGCATTGGTGTTCGGGGACAGTGAGGGCTGGACGCAGCCCTCCAGCATGAGCATTTTGCGGGTATGGCGCGGCGCGGGGCGGCGCCCCGGCGCCAGGGCGCGAGGCGGGATCTTGTCGCGCAGCGCGGCGGGAAGCAGGCCGCGCATTGTTTGCCCCGTACGCAGCAACGCGCCGAAAATCCGGCGACGCGGCACGACGAAGCGCAGGGCGCCGCGCAGCAGTCGCTGTGGCAGCGGCCGGGATACGCGCTGCTCGATCTGTTCGCGGCCTATGTCCAGCAGGGTGTGGTATTGGACGCCCGACGGACAGGTGGTTTCACAGTTCCGGCAAGTAAGACAGCGGTCCAGATGCTGTTGCGTTGTTGCCGTGGCTTCGCCTCCTTCGAGGAAGCTCTTGATCAGGTAAATGCGCCCACGCGGTCCATCCAGTTCGTCGCCCAGCTCCAGGTAGGTGGGACAGGTGGCGTTACAGAAGCCGCAATGGACACAGCTTCGCAGGATGCGTTCAGCTTCTTCGGCACGGGGCAGGCTTTTCGCCCATTCGCTGAGGTTGGTTTGCATGATCTTTTTCTACAGGCCGGCATACATGCGGCCGGGGTTGAACATGTGCTGAGGGTCCACCTGCTTTTTCAGGCTGCGATGAAACCGCATGAGCACCTCTGGCAAAGGCTGGAAGGGGCTGTCGGATGCCTTCGGCGTATAGCATGTGGCATGGCCGCCCAGCGATTGGGCCGCTGAGCGAATGTCTTGCGGCGAAGCATCGCTGGTCAGCCATCGCTGTGCGCCTGCCCAATCCAGCAAAATTTGGCCCGGCAGCGGAAGGAGCGGCGCCTGCCACGGCACCGACAGTCTCCACAATGGCATGGCGGAGTCGAAAAATGCAAGGCGGCGTTCGCGAAGATCGGTCCAGATGCCTGGGGAGGTTTCCTCGCCGCCCAGTTGCATCCGGGCGGCATCGACGATCGCCTCGCCGCCTTCCAGGCGCAGATGCAGACGCTGCTTCCAATGGAAAGCTCCGCTGATCGGCATTGCCTTGCTTCGCCATTGAGCAAGCAGCTTCATCGCCGCTTTGGGCTCGATTTCCAGTGCCAGGCTGAAGGTTTTACGTGGTAAAGGAAGCACCTTCAATGACACTTCGGTAATAAGCCCAAGGCAGCCGTGGCTGCCTGCCATCAGCCGCGAAAAATCGTAGCCCGCGACGTTCTTCATGACCTCGCCGCCAAAGCGCATATGCCGCCCCTGGCCGTCGATTACGCGGCAGCCCAGCACATGGTCGCGCACCGAGCCGGCCCACGGGCGGCGCGGACCGGCCAGCGCGCCGGCCACCATCCCGCCTACCGTTGCCCGGCCGTTGAAATCAGGGGCTTCCGGCGGCAGGTGCTGGCCATTGGCCGCCAGCAATGTGTTCAGTTTCGATACCGGCGTGCCCGCGCGCACGGTCACGACCAATTCGGTGGGGTCGTAATGCACAACCCCGGTATGTGACCGCGTATCAATTTCAATCGCCTGTACCGGCCGGCCCAGGAAGGCCTTGCTGTCGCCTCCGCGTATGCGCAGGGCCTGCTTTGCTTCCAGGGCCTTGTGAACCTGATCGACCAAGCGTATCGAGTCGTCTTTCTCAGGAAAAGCAGAGGGCATCAGAATCGCTCCAGCTCGGGATGGGGCAGTTGCCCCGCATGAATGTGCATTGAGCCGAATTCGGCGCAGCGATTCAGCGTGGGGATGTTTTTTCCGGGGTTGAGCAAGCCATCGGGATCGAACGCAGCCTTGAGTCCGTGAAAGAACAGGATTTCTTCGCTATTGAACTGGGCGCACATCTGGTTGATTTTTTCGCGGCCCACGCCATGTTCTCCCGTGATGGTTCCACCCACTTCCACGCACAGCTCAAGTATCCTGGCGCCGATTTTTTCGGCCCGATCAAGCTCGCCGGGTTGGTTGGCATCGAAGAGAATAAGCGGGTGCAGGTTGCCATCACCGGCATGGAAAACATTTGCCACCTGCAACCCATAGGTTTCAGATAGTTGGCTGATGCGTGCCAGCACTTTTGGAAGCGCGCGACGCGGAATTGTTCCGTCCATGCAGTAGTAGTCGGGGGATATCCGGCCCACAGCGGGAAACGCGTTCTTGCGGCCGGCCCAGAAGCGTTGGCGCTCGGCTTCGCTTTGAGCCACCCGTATCTCGTTCGCACCCGAATCGCGCAGTATGCGCTGGACCCGGGCGAGGTCTTCGTCCACGTCGGCCTCGGCGCCGTCCAGTTCACATAGAAGCATGGCTTGTGCTTCGACGGGGTAACCCGCCCCGACGAAGTCTTCGGCGGCCCGGATCGATAGATTGTCCATCATTTCAAGCCCCGCCGGAATAACGCCCGCCCCGATTATGTTTGCCACCGTGGCGCCTGCCTTTTCCACGCTGTCGAAGGCGGCAAGCAATACCTTGGCGCATGGCGGCTTGGGAAGAAGCCGCACGGTGACCTCTGTGATGACACCCAGCATGCCTTCCGAACCTGTAAACAAGGCAAGCAGATCGAAGCCGGGCGTATCGAAGGCCTCAGAGCCAAGCACGAGCTCTTCTCCGTCTATTGTCAGCACGGTAACTTGAAGAATATTGTGCAGCGTAAGCCCGTACTTAAGGCAGTGAACACCGCCCGCATTCTCGGCCACGTTGCCGCCGATGGTGCAGGCAATTTGCGAAGAGGGGTCGGGCGCGTAGTACAGGCTGAAAGGGGCGGCTGCCTCGGATATGGCCAGGTTGCGTACGCCGGGCTGAACGCGTGCAATACCGGCTTCGGGGTCAATGGACAAAATGCGGTCGAACCTCGACATGACCAGCAAGATGCCTTTTTCGAGCGGCATGGCGCCGCCCGACAGGCCGGTGCCCGCGCCGCGGGTGACGACGGGCACTTTGTATTCAGAGGCAAAGCGCAACACGCCGCGAACTTGCTTTATCGTGTCCGGCAACACAGCCAGCATGGGCATGCTGCGATAGGCCGATAGACCGTCACATTCGAAGGGGCGCAACTGTTCGGGCGAGTGCAGTATCTTCAGGCCCGGAATCGCGGCGCCCAGGTCGCGAAGCACCCGCGATTTGTCAAGGTTCGCAAGCGCGCCATCGACGCGCTCGTCGTACAGGTAGCTCATGGCACAAGCCGTTCATGAATGGATGGGATCCTCATGGTCGCGCACAGATGCGCAAAAGTCCATATCGAATCTTCAGTCAGACAGATTGGCCGGTGCCGCGAAGGGATGGCTTCAATTCAACTTAAGGCTTAACAAACCTCCATTTTCCATCGCGAACCTCGATCAGGACGCGTCCCCGTTCGTCCAGGCCGATGTGGTCGGTGGGGCTCATGTTGTACACGCCGTTGACGCCGACCAGTTCCTTGGTGTTTTCAAGGTTGTCGCGCAGCGCCGTGCGAAATTCGACGGTGCCCGGCTTGGCGTGTTCAAGCGCCGCCGGTATGGCGTTTTGCAGCAACAGCCATGCGTCCCACGTCGAGCCCGCGAATGTCGATCGACTACCCGCGCCATACTTTTCTTCGTACGCCGCGTTGAACTTCACCCCGACTTTCTTGGCGGCGATATCGTCCGGCAATTGGTCGGCTACCAGTACGGGACCCACAGGAATGAGTGCGCCCTCGACATTGGCGCCGCCCACGCGCAGAAAGTCTTTACTGGTGACGCCGTGAGATTGATAAATGGGGCCCTTGTATCCGCGCTCGCGCAGCTGTGCCTGCGGCAAGGCGGCGGGCGCGCCGGAAGCTCCTATGAACACGGCGTCCGGTTTGGCGGCAATCAGTTTCAACACCTGCGCCGTGACGCTGGTGTCGGAACGCTGATAGCGCTCGTTGGCGACGATCTCCAGACCGGCCTTGTCGGCGGACTTCTTCAGCTCGTTGTAGGCGGTATCGCCCCAACTATCGGAAAACCCGATGTAGCCCACCGTTTTCGCCTTGTGATCCATGATGTCTTCGACCACGCGGTCGACCATCAGACCGGCATCTTGTGTTGATTGAAAGACCCAACGGCGTTTGTCCTCAGGTGGGGCATAGGGCGCGATGAGAATAAGCGGTGTCATGCTGTCGTTTGCCACCGGTGTCATGGCGGCCGAGTTCGGGACTGTGTTGGGGCCGATGATGGCATCGACTTTGTTCTCGCTGACCAGCTTATGGATGTTCTTCACGGCCGTGGTGGGGTCGGTGGCGTCATCCAGGAACGTGTAGTTAACCTTTTGCCCCGCCACTTCGGCAGGCATCAGTGCGACCGTGCGTTCGATGTCAGTGCCCAATGCTGCGGCAGGCCCGGTGGCCGAGGCTACGATACCGATGTTGATGTCAGCATGAGCCGTGTGTGCGAGGGCTGCGCAAAGCCCAAGCGCCAGGTACTTGATATACGTCTTCATGGATTGTCTCCTTTATAAGAATCGTCTGTGCCGCCTTGTAGCACTGCAAATCCGGCGATCCATTCAGGGATCGCGCGATAGTATTCGGGCCGCACGCTGTAGCTCCCTTCTGTGGATGCGGCCATGGCCGCTTGGGCGGCGATCCAGGTCTTCACCTCGTGCCCCGAGCTTCCGGCGTCGCGGGTGATCTGCTTGTTGGTCAGGGCATCCAGGGCTGCTGCGTCTTGCCGGACGAGCATGTCAAGAAATTCCTGGTCCCACCCCGGGTTGAGTGCCGGAAGATCAGACCGGCCCGTCGCGAATTGTCGTGCGGCGGCCAGAGTTCGTGCTTCTCGTTCGCTTCGCTGCTCGAGTGTGACGTTGCGGCCGTCGATCAAACGAGCTGCGATTTCTGGCGTTGCGGTAGCCAGCGTGGGGACGGGCGGGCTGTGTGACAGGCCGCCCGAAGCCATGAACACGACGCGCCGTTTCAATGTGGCGGCATAGCGGCCCACCGCCTCTCCCAGTAGGCGGGCTCTGTTCGCAGTGGGTAGCGGTGGCGCGACGGAATTGATGAAGATCGGAATAACGGGGTAGTTGCTTAGCCCGCCGGTCAACAGTTGTAGCGGCTGCGCAAACCCATGATCGACCCTCATTCGATGTGAGATGGCGCAATCGATGCCGTCGGCCTGAATCGCTTCGACACAGGCCTCCGCCAGTTCGGCGGGTACCGACAAAGGGCCGGCAAGGCAATCGTAGTCGCCGATGGATTCGGCCGCGGCGCCGATGCAAAAAGAAGGCATCAAATCGTAGAAGAAGCCATTGAAATGATCGGGGCCAAATAAAAAAATAAGTTCGGGTTCGAACTGCGTCAGTGATTCCGCCAACCGGCCGATCGCTTGGCGAACCTCATTTTCAACCCCAATTTCAGGGTCAAGCCGTCCCATCAGCGGTGTATGTGACAGGCAAAGCAGTAGCGCCTGGTTCATGTCTGGCCTCCTTCTTCCAGCTTCAGGGCCGCCTGCAGGGCGCGGCTGGTCGCCTCGATTTGTTGTGGCCCGCACATGGCGGCAACGAAGCGGTCGGGCCGCAAGAACACAACTCCGCAGCTATGGCGGTCGAACCAGGCCTTGAGGCGGTTTGTCGGGTCGCCCACGGGTTGGACCTCAGAAGGGCTTTGCTTCAGCTGATAACCCAGTTGAGTATCAGGCCATACCGAAATCAGGCGGGCATCCAGCCGCTTCCATAGCTCCCGGGTTTGGTCGGACATCCAATACAGGGGGTTTGTGCCCCAGCCAAGAATGGCGAATGAGTCGCCCAGCACCTCGTCCAGCAGGACCGTAGCCGCAGCTGGCGCGCGCAGTACGCGCGGCTGGATGAACATGGTTCCCACAGGCAATCGAGTGTCCACGCCGTTAGGGTAGACCAGGGCGCCGTGGCGGTAGCGGGGCATGGGCTTGAACCGCATTCCCACGATATACCGCTTGACCGGGGGTATGACGTTAAGCATCAGAAAGAAGGCGTCTCGCAACGCCGCGCCGGCGGCATGGGTGATGGACAGGACTTTGCCCGCCATGACGGAAAGATCAATCATGGCTTTGGCATGGGCGCGCCGTTCTTCCTCATAGCTGTCCAACAAGCTGTCGTGCGCAATGCCCTTCAACACCAGCGCCAGCTTCCATGAAAGGTTGGTCGCATCGCGGATGCCACTGTTGTAGCCCTGGCCTTGCCACACCGGCATGATGTGGGCGGCGTCTCCCGCCAGTACGATGCGGCGATCACGAAAGCGTGCGGCCAGGCGTCCACTGTGGGTGTAGACGCGTGCCCGGATTATGTCCACCCGGTCAGGGTCGCAACCTGCATCCTTCAGCATGGTATCAAGCGTGTGCGTCGGCAGGGTGTCGCCTTGGGCGTCATCGTCGCGTAGCATGAACTCGAAGCGTCTGACACCGTGGGGTAGCGCAATCGATACATACGGCCGTCCCGGTCGGCAGTAGACCCATGCGTGCGGCGTGGCCAGAGGGTCATTGTTCAAGTCGACAACCACCCAGCGATTGGGCTCTGTCTCGCCTTCGAACGCGATACCCAGTTTTTTTCTAACTGTGCTGCGACCGCCGTCGCAGCCGACGACATAGCGAGCATGGATGCGTTGCGTGGCGCCACCGGCCTGTACCATGACAGTAACCGAATGCTCGTCTTGATAAAGCTCTTCAACCTCGTGACCAAAGCAAACCCGCACGTTGGGGTAGCGTGAGAGCCCCTCAAGCAGGACGCGGTCCACCAGCGGCTGAATAAAGCCATTGCGCCGCGACCAGCCAAATTCATCGGTACCCGGTTCGAACGCCGCCAGGGTGCGCCCTTTGCCGGTGACAAAACGCAGCCAATGCAGCGGTGTCGTATGTGGCAAGACTGCATCTGCCAGCCCCACCGCCTGGAAGGAGCGCAGGCATTCGTCGTCCATGCCCACGCCCCGCGGATAATCGATCAGATCATCCAGGCGCTCCAGGACGACAACCTGTACTCCCTGGCCTCCGAGATAGTTCGCTGCCAGCAGCCCTACCGGGCCGGCTCCCACAATGACTACGTCGGTCTGCCAGTCGTCTTTGGAATCGATAGCTTCCATGCTGTGGCCTCTGTGTTCCTCACGTCTGTTCAGTTGACATTCTGTGCCACGCCGCTAAGCGATTTGCCCCGCAGGAAGTCAAGATGGATGCGATCAAACGTGGGCGTGTCCTCGAATTGAGGCCAGTGGCCGCAACCGTCCATCACGGTGAATAGTGCGCCGGGAATCATGGAGGCGATCCGGCGGCCTTCGGACACGTCTGCCGTGGGGTCGTCGGATGTCCAAAGCACCAGGGTCGGCGCCTTGATGCGGGCATAGTCCTCGGCCCTGATGATGTTGCGCTGACGCACTTCCATTTCCTGAAGAATCATGTTGTGGCGCATGCCTTCCGCCATGCCGGGCCGGCTATACATGGCCTGGCGCGTTGCCACTAGGTCGTCATAGACTTTCGTCTTGTCGGCCATCAGCCACTCGAGCCGCGTGCGAATGAACTCCCAACTCGGATCCGTGGCCGCTCGCATCGAGAGTTCTTTGATCTTGGCCATGACGGCGGGGTCGGCCTGTGAACCTCCCGCCGTATTCAGGACCAGGCGATCAATGCGATCGGGGTGATCGATGGCGAATCGCGCTGCCACCCAGCCGCCCAGTGATTCACCGCTCAGGCTGGCCTTTTCTATGCCCGCGGCATCCATGAAGTGCAGCAGATGATCAATGTAATGGCGTATCTCAAGGTCTGTCGTGGCAAGGTCGCTCCAGCCATGCCCCACCATGTCGATCGCCCAAGTGGAAAAGTGCTGCGAATGAGTTTTGAGATTGCGCGCATAGGCTTCGGCGTGGCCGCCCACCCCGTGCAACAAGATCAGGGCCCGCAGATCTTTCGAGCCCGCGTGAAGATAGCGCGTTGAGATGCCGCCGGCGTCCAGCCATCCCTGGCGGAACGACACGCCCCGCAAGTCGGCCCAGATGCTTTGGAACTCCGGCCGCAGTTGGTCACCCATGTTGTCTCCTGATTTATTTGCATTCACTTTGCAAAACATAAATCAAGGCTGGCGAATCCACAAAAATAATTGCATTATGTGCAAGGAGTGCACACCCCCCGGCGGTGGGCTCAATTCCCTTTTCTACAGGAGCACTAAGGTCGCCATGACTTCATTGCATTCCAGCTACCCCTTGGTTCGCGGCCTGGCTCGGGGGCTGCATGTGCTTTCCGCCTTGAACTTATGCGTTGAGGGCCGTGCAAGCAGTGGCGAGTTGGCGAAGATGACCGGCCTGCATCGTACGACAGTACGAAGACTTCTCGAGACCTTGTCTTCGCAGGGCTATGTCTGGCGCAGCGATTCTGATGACAGCTTTCAACTGGCATTGAAAGTGCGCGAGCTGAGCGAAGGCTTCACCGATATGGAATGGATTTCCACCATTGCGAGCCCGGTGATGGGAGCCCTGCTGCCCAAAGTGGTCTGGCCCTCTGACTTAAGCCTGCCGACTGGCGAGATGATGCAAGTGCGGGAGACCACCCATCGCTTCAGTCCATTGTCGTTTCATCGTGTCATGGTGGGTCGGCGACTGCCCATGCTGTTGACGGCTGCGGGGCGAGCCTATTTCGGGTATTGCTCGGATGAGCGTCGCGAACAGATCCTGAAGCTGTTGCATGCCGGCAACGACGAGCAATCGCGTCTTGCTGCCGACTCGAGCTATATCCGAAACCTATTGGCCCGGGTTCGGACCGACGGATACGGCACCAACGAAGGAGAATGGAACCACGACTTGGAAAAAGGCAAGATCGGCGCCATTGCCGTACCGATTTTGCAACAGGGCCATGCTGTGGCATGTTTGAGCGTCATCTACCTGCTGAAGGCTGTGCGCATGGATGATGCCGTGGCTGAATACCTGCCTGCCCTGCGTGACGCAGCGGCGAAAATTGAGATGGCGCTTAATCGCTAAATTGCACTCCTGTCCCTCTCCTGAGAGACAGCCCTGCGCGTAATGCGGATACTCCACTTGAACTAGGCCATCCAGCCTATTGAATTCCCTAATTAAATGGTGAACAATCCGGTGTAACAATCAATTTGTAAACAGCATAAAACGTAACAAAAGAAGTTCCTGTGACTCATACTGTTTTTATACGGTTCGTCAAAATGGATACTATATTGCTGTTCGATTCTTGGCCTGTGGTAACCACAGGTTTAAGCACATTGTTGCAGTCCGCGGGCATTCAAAACCGCATCTACGCCGCCCACCGTTTGGAAGAGGCCTTGCAAAGCATGAGCGGGCGCTTGGCCTTGCTCATTTTGGACCCTGGCAATTCCGACACCACACCCGACAAGCTGGTGAATCTCGCGCGGCGCACACAGCCCGACCTGCCCATACTGTTCTTCAGCAATCATGCACACGGGCTTTATCTGTCGATGGCCTACATGCTGGCAGTAAACGGCTACCTTGAAAAAAACAGCGACGCTGACACTATCGCCGCAACCGTGCGCACAGTGCTGGCGGGCATGCAGTGTTTTCCGCATCAGCAAGCCTTTCCTATAAGCTGCGATGCCACCGTGCAGAAGCTGTCGCCCAAAGAACTGGTGATTCTGCAGCTTATGCGTCAGGGTCTGCGCAATAAAGATATTGCCCAGCGGCTATATCTCAGCCCCAAAACGGTCAGCGCACACAAGCACAACCTGCTTCACAAACTGGGTTTGAGCGATATCGTGCCGGCACAGATTGAGGTGCAGGCTGATTCTTTTCAGACCTGCTCCGCCGCCCGAAACCCAGAGCAGCAACTGCTCTTTGACATTAAAGACACAACGTCTTGAGAAAAATTACCGCGGTTTCCTAGGCCGCCTAAGAAAATTCTTATAAGAGTCTTAGGTTTTGTCTGTTTTTGAGAATGTGTCGATGAGTTTCAAAATATTCGTGAAATACTCAGGGCCATTCCGTCGGAAAGCCTTTGTGCTCAAAGAAAAACGGAATGCGTGACCATCAGGTCGCGCCACTTTAAGTCCATTCCGGAGGGGAGACATCATGTTGCATCTACTCATGACATTAAAGCGTGACGAGCGCGGTATTAGTGCGTTGGAGTATGCGGTTCTGGCGGCGTTACTTCTGGGTCTCATTGTGGCCGGGGTTCAGATGCTTAATCCTGAAGCTCTGTTCCAAAGTGCGGCGGATGCGATAGACGCCGCAGCCACAGCCACAGGCGGCTAGATGAGAGAAAGGTGGCTCGATAAACAACTCCAATACGGTTGAACTCATGCTTAGCGTCGCAGCCATTGCGCTACTCGTCGCCCTGTTGTACAGCGACTTGCACCAGCGCCGCTTGCCCAACCGTCTGGTGGCTGTTTATGCGGTGCTGTGCCCCATTGCCTTGCTGGCATCGGGCGCGGCACCGGCCACCTGGTTGCAGCATGGCGTGGTGGCCTTGGCAGCCTTCGTGTTCTTCCTTGCACTGTTCGCCCTAGGAGGCATGGGAGGGGGCGACGTCAAGATGGGGACGGCGGTGTTGGCCTGGGCGGGTGTGCAAACTTTGTCGGAAAGCCTGCTGCTGATCGCTATGTCGGGGTTGGTGCTGGCGTTGTTGGGCCTGGCGGCGGACAGGCTTTCGGGCTTGCGCGGTTCGGCAAGGAAAAGCCCAGCGGCAAACCTGTGGCGCAAGGCTTTGCACGCATTGTCAGCCAAGCGCGGCGTGCCTTACGGCGTGGCCTTGGCGATGGGCGGCATGGCGGCCTTGCCGTTGTACTGGTAGTAAGCAAGAACAGTGGCAAGGGCAGTGTTGCCTAGCCACACATAATAATTATCAGATGTTCAGGGGGATGCAAAATGTTGTCTTCAGTCCTGAAACTGGCCTTGATTTTGCTGGCCGCCGCCGTATTGGCGGTGGGCGCCCGGGCCGCTTACATTGCTCGTCAGGCGCCGGCCTTGAAAACGGCCGAAGCGCCCACCGATATTCGGGTTCGAGTTGCGGCCGCCGATCTGCCCGCCGGCCTGTTGCTGCGCGACACGGATCTAAGTTGGAAAGCCTACCCCCGCTCGGGCGTACCGATAGACGCCTTGCAAGAAGGCAGCCCCGAAGCAGAGTTGTCCGGGGTCCTGGTACGACACGCGCTGCAGGCCGGCCGGCTTATTTCGGCGAACAACATCATCCGCCCCGATGCTCCCGGCTTTCTGGCGGCGGCGCTCAAGCCCGGCATGCGCGCTGTGTCGGTGCCTATCGACGAAGTCTCGGGCCACGCGGGCTTGATCCTGCCAGGCGACTACGTCGACATGATCCTGACCCAAACACTCAAGCACGATGATGACGACGGCCGCAAGAACGCGGTGGTCAGCGAAACCATGGTGGAAAACGTGCGCGTTATCGCGGTGGGCACCAGCTTTCAGCCACAGCACGAGACTGCCTTGACCAAGACACGGGCGCGCACGGTCACGCTGGAAGTCGACCCGAGGGCGGCCGAAGCCGTCACCGTTGCCGCCCAATTGGGCACGCTCTCAATGGCTTTGCGCAGCTTTGCCATAGACGACCGTGATCCGGCGGCCCGGGTGGAAGTGGGCACGGTGGTGGCGTGGGAAGGCAACCGTCCCGATGCTCAGCCCGTATGGGGGGGCGATGTATCACGTGCGCTCAAGCGCCCTGCCCCCGAAGCGGTGCACGACGACACCGGCCGGCCACATAACGTGCTGATATTCCGCGGCTCGGATAGACAAGAACATAACTTCGGCGCTCAGCAGCGTTAAAGCGGGCCCAAGCCGGCAATCTGGGAATGACTGAGGGGAACCAAGTATGACGACGCAAGACATTGCAGTTTCGCGCAGCACTTCGCATCACATGCACTTGCTTTGGGCGGCGGCTCGGCTGTTGGGGATGCTGGCCGTGTTGGCCATCTGGCTATCGGTGCCGGCACAGGCAGCCAACCTGTCGGTGGGCGAGGGACGCCTGGTGCGTATCACGTCTGGTGAGGTGGGCTCAGTATTCATCGCCGACCCCGAAGTGGCAGACATACAGATTCCTTCCAATAACGCGGTACTGGTGATGGGCAAGCGTGCCGGCACCACGACCTTGTACGTATTGGATACCGAAGGCGAGCCCCTGGTGCAGCAGCGCGTGGTGGTGCAGCACAATCTGACTGAGTTGCAGGCGGTATTGCGGCAGCGTTTTCCCGCCCTGCGCCTTACGCTCGAATCTGCGCCTGGGTCGCTTCTGGTAATGGGCAATGTGCCTGACGGCCAGACCACCGAGGCCATTACCCGCACCATACAGTCGTACCTGGGCGAGAATGAACAACTGATCAACCAGATGACGATCGCCAGCCCGGTGCAGGTGCACTTGCGTGTTCGGGTTACCGAAGTGTCTCGCGAAGTAACCCAGCAACTGGGCGTGAACTGGTCGGCCATTGCAAGCAACGCCGGCTTTGTCACCGGCCTGATCAGCGGCAGAGCGTTCAACACCATTGCCAGCGCCTTCGTAAAGGGCTCCGACTCAAGCAGTTTTGCCACCGGAGGCAACTATACGGCGGCCCCGGGCGGGGGATATTCATTCCTGGGCGGCTATTCGCGCAATGGCAATTCAATTCAGGCCATGATCGACGCGCTGGATCGCGAAGGGCTCATCAGCATTCTGGCCGAACCCAATCTGACAGCGGTGTCGGGCCAGACGGCGAGCTTCCTGGCGGGCGGAGAATTTCCGGTGCCGGTCAAGCAAGACAACAACACCATGTCGGTGGAGTTCAAGCCGTTTGGGGTGTCGCTGGACTTTACCCCCACAGTGCTGTCCGACGATCGGATCAGCATTACCGTGCGGCCTGAAATCAGCGAGATCGATGTGAACAGCAGCATCTTGATGGAAGGCTTGGTGATACCCGGGCTTTCCGTGCGCCGCGTCGAAACCACGGTCGAGATGGCCAGCGGCCAGAGCTTCGCCATTGGGGGCTTGCTGCAAAACAATGTGCGCGACATTTTGTCCAAGGTGCCGGGCTTGGGTTCCATACCTGTGCTGGGCCGGCTCTTCTCTTCAAGCGATTACCAGAACAACAAGAGCGAGCTGGTGGTAATCGTAACCCCCTACCTCGTGCGACCCACCGATTCAAGCCGCCTGGCCTCGCCGCTGGACAGCATGCGGCCCGCCACCGACATTGAATACATTCTGCACGACAAGATCGGCCTGGACCCGTTGCTGGGCGACACCCCCCGCCTGACGGGTCACGCCGGCTTTGTCTATTAGGAAGCAGCCATGAAAAAAAAGAACCTGCGCATCATCTTGCAAACCCTGCCTCGCCGTTCAGCCACCGCCTTCGTATTTGGCAGCCTGGTCCTGGCGTTAAGCGGCTGTGCATTTCCCCGCAAGGATTTTTCGGGCGTGCCCGATCCCGGTGTGATTCGACTGACCCAACACAACGGCCAATGGCGTGCCGAGTCGCCCGACTGCCAGGCGCTGCTGCAGCCTTCGCAATACAACAATTCCGACAATATGCGCCTGTCGATTGCATTTGGCTGCGCCACCTATACCAACCTGGCTGCCAGCGTGGCCCGGCCAGGAGACCTGGCTAATCCGCCGGAGTTCGCTGGAACTCATTCCGACACCGCCCGGTTGGCTGTTGAGCGTTATCGGCTGAACGATGTGGAACCCCTGCGTGACGTCACGTCAACCTCGGATATCGGTAAATAAAAAAGGCGTCGTCATGAACCTGCTCCGAACCAAAGTACGAGAAGATGAACTCAACGCTCCGTTCCTGGCCTTCTTACGGGACGCCGCCAGTGAAGAAGAGGTGTCGCGATTCATGAAGGTCGGCGCCTTGGGCGCTGCGCATGTTGGGCGTGGCGGTGTGGATGCCGCGATCGCGCACATGGTCAAGGCGGATCGTTCGCCGCAACGCCTGTTGGTGGATATCTCGGGCGTGGATGGCCCGCTGGACGAGCTGGACCGCTTGGCGGACGCCTGCGAACCTTCGGTGCAGGTGTATGTGGTGGGCGATCGCAACGATGTGGGGCTATATCGCAACCTGTTGCAGCGCGGCGTGGTGGATTACCTGGTCAAACCCCTTAGTGTCGAACTGCTGCGCCGATCATTGGGTGACGGCAGCAATCGCGGCGTGCGCCAGACGCGGCAAGGCAAGATCATTGCCGTTTGTGGTACCCGGGGAGGGGTGGGGACTTCTTCGGTGGCCGCGCATCTTGCCCGCGAATTGTCCGCGCGGGGCGGGCGTCGGCGAGTGGTGTATATCGACCTCGATCTATACGGCAGCAGCGGGCCCGGGCTGCTGGCGCTGGCAGGCGGCAATGCCCTGGTCGACGTGCTGGGCAACGTCAATCGGCTCGACCCCCAGTATCTGGAGCGCACTCTTGCCACGCAAGACGGTCGCCTGTTTGTGCTGGCTTCCGAATTGAACTACAGCGAAGAGTTCACGCCCGAAAGCGGGGCCCTGACTGAGTTTCTGGGCATCTTGGGACAGCATTTTCATTATGTCGTACTTGATGTTCCACAGCGCGGAGGCGCGCTGTCCACAGCGGCCTTCGCCAATGCCAACCTGGCTTGCGTCTTAACGGATCAATCCATTTATTCAGCTCGTACGTTGGTGCGCCTGGTGCGCCATATTGAATCAGGCCTTAGCCGGCCCACGGTCTATACCGTAATCAACCAGCCGCAGCCGCCGGTGCGCGGCTCGGTGGCTTCCAAAGATTTTTTGGCCGCCGTTGAAGTACCGATAGCCCTGACCATTCCGTACGACGGACGCGCACTGGCCTTGGCCGAGAACCTGGGCGAGCCGTTGGTCGAGCGCAGCGAATTTGCCAGGGCCGTGGGTACGCTGGCTTCTTTGCTTTCGGGCGGAGGCGTCGCGATATCGCGCGCTGGTTTGCTTGGACGGTTGCGTAAGGTGGCGTCATGAGCTTCGGCCGCAGAACAGATGGGCGCCTTGCCGATACGCGTCGCGAACCCATACTGCCGCCCTCGAATGGCGGTTTGAAGGCTGGCGAGTCGGTGTTTCAAACCGGGTCGGGTCAGGGGCCCGACGCGCCGGTAGCGTCGATGACCGGAGCACCAGCGCAAAGTGTCATGTCGCCGCCCAAGCAGGTTGACCAGGCAGAAAAAAAACCGCAGTTATCGCCCACAGATGATGTCGTTGCGCCGGCGTCGGTTCGAGGCTCAGAAGGCGTAAGTTCGCGTCGAGCCCATAAAGCGCCTGAAACAGTGGTGCGATCCCAGCACTACTCGGCCATCCGGCAGTCGGTTTTTTCCACCATCGACGTCAGCTCGGCCTTGAATCGCAGCCGGGACCAAGTACGCGCCGAGGTCGAAACCATTATTGCCGAGACGGTGCAGGCCGACAGCCTGCCCGTGACGCAAAGCGAACAGCGCCTGATGGCGCGCGAAATCCTGCACGATATGTTCGGCGTGGGGCCCATCGAACCCTTGCTGCAAGACGAAACCGTGTCGGACATTATGGTGAACGGGCCGGATCAGGTGTATGTCGAGCGCCACGGACGCCTGGAGCTGACTGCGCTGAAGTTTCGCGACAACGCCCACGTGACCAATGTGGCACAGCGCATAGCCTCGTCGATCGGGCGGCGGGTGGACGAAAGCAGCCCCATGGTGGATGCCCGCCTGCCTGATGGCAGCCGCGTCAACGTGGTGCTGCCGCCGCTGGCGATCGACGGCGCTTCCATCTCTATACGCAAGTTCTCGCGCAAAGACCTTACCTTGCCGCGCCTGGCCGCGCGGGGCAGCCTTTCTCCGGCGATGGCCCGGGTGCTGGAAATTGCCGCCGCCAGCCGGCTGAACGTCATTATTTCGGGCGGTACGGGTTCCGGCAAGACCACCTTGCTCAACGCCTTGTCGCGCTATATTTCTGAAACCGAGAGGGTGGTAACCATTGAGGATGCCGCCGAGCTGCAATTGCAGCAGCCTCATGTGGTGCGCCTTGAAACCCGCCCTGCAAGCATAGAAGGCAGTGGCGCCGTAAACCAGGGCGACCTGGTGCGCAATGCCTTGCGCATGCGGCCCGACCGCATCATCTTGGGCGAAACCCGGGGCGCTGAAGCCTTTGACGTGCTGCAGGCCATGAACACCGGGCACGATGGGTCCATGACCACCCTGCACGCCAACAACCCGCGCGACGCCCTGACCCGCCTGGAAAGCATGGTGATGATGGCGAACGGCAACCTGCCCCTGTTCTCGATACGCCGGCAGATCGCCAGCGCCGTGCATCTGATCGTACAGGTCGAGCGTATGCGCGATGGGTCGCGCCGCGTCACCAGCATCGTCGAGCTGGCCGGCATGGAGGGCGAGATCATCGTCACGCAAGAGCTGTTCCAGTTTCACTACGATGCAACGGCTTATGGCGATGAAGTCAAAGGCTCGTACGACAGTACCGGCATGCGTCCGCTGTTTGCCGAGCGCGCCGCGTACTTCGGCATGAAAGCGCCTCTTATCGAGGCAATGCAGCCATGAGCACCGCCGACCTGATCGCCATCGTGGCTTTTGCCGCTTGTGTCTTGCTGGGCTTGCTGGCGCTGGTGGTAAACCAGGCCATGAAGCAGCGCCCGAGCAGTCGCGTGCGCATGCGGCTGCAGAAAGTCGTGCAGGGCGCAGCCGACCCCGCCCGCCAGCGGGTGCTCAAGGATCTGGAGCGCGCCCAAGCGGACGCCAGGCGTCGGCGAAGGCTGCAGTCCATGGGAACGGTGGGCTACCACCTTACCCGCCTGCACACCATTAGCGGCCGCATGGGCTTGCGTCTACTGGTTGGCTTGGCGCTGTTCATATTCGTAGCGGCGCTGGCGGCGCATCATCTGGGCTGGTTGTTTGAAAGCCCGTGGCTAAGCGGCGTGATTGTGCTGGTTGCGCCCGTAGTAGTGGTGTTCATTGCGTATGGCAAGCTGATCGAGCGTTTTCGCCTCAAGTTTCTGCATCAGTTGCCCGATGCCATGGACCTGATTGTGCGAGCCACCCAGGCCGGCGTTCCGGCCACGCAAGCCATACGGGCGGTGGGTGAGCGTTTCGACGCACCGCTGGGGCCGGAGTTTCGCCGGATGGGAGACAGCCTGTTCCTGGGCAACGATCTTCAAGAGGTGCTGGACGATGCCACGATGCGCATTGAGCTGCCCGATTTTTCTTTTTTTTCCGTATGCCTGTTGCTACAGCGCGAAACGGGTGGCTCGCTGGCAGAGACGCTGGAAAACCTCAGCGGCATTATTCGCGCGCGACGCGACCTGCGCTTGAAGACCCGGGCACTGACAGCCGAGGGGCGGCTTGCCGGAAGCATTCTGGCTGCACTGCCTTTTATAACCGGCGGTTCAATGCTGCTTATCAACCCCGATTACATCGGTGCGCTGTTCGACACACAGACGGGGCGAAACATGCTCTGGACGGCAGGGGTGATGCTGGTGCTTGGCGTCGTGTCGATCCGCAAGATTTCTAAAATGGAGGTCTAGCCTCATGGATGCGCAAGGCAGTTGGCTTGATCTTTTCATTGTTGTGCTGGCCTTGGCAGGCGCGGTTCTGTATTTATACGCCCGCAGCAGCCGCCGCGCGGCGCTGGTCGCGCGGCTGAAGTCCGAAGTGGAGCGCAAGGGCCGCCAGAATTCCGGCGGGAGTCGTAGCTGGTTTTTCGGTCGCAATTGGCGCGCCGGGATGGCTCGGTTCCTGCGTCGCATCGGCGGCGCCATCCCCTTGTTCAGCGCGGCCCAACGTATCGAAGTGGCGCAGAAGCTCGTGGCTGCCGGCTTTCGCAGCGCCCAGGCGCTGATGATCATGGCGGCGCTTTCTTTGTTAAGCGCTCTGGCCATGCTCAGCGCGGCCATCGTGCTGGGTTGGCCGCATTTTGGCGACCACCTTGTCTATAAGCTGGGGTCGGCTCTGGCTGCGCTATATGTGGGTACTTTGCTGCCGCGTCTGGTATTGGATCGACTGGTTGTCCACCGCCAGCGAGCCATCGCGCGCAGCCTGCCCGATGCCCTGGATTTGCTGGTGATCTGCACCAATTCGGGCTTGGGTCTGAATAGCGCGATACATCGCGTGGCCGAAGAGCTGGAGCACGTGGCGCCGGAACTTTCCGACGAGCTGCGTCTTACCTCCAGCGAACTGCAGCTTAGCTCGGACGTGCCCACCGTGCTGGAAAGGTTGGCGGAACGCACCCGCCTGCCGGCCATGCGCAGCCTGGTTGGAACCCTGGTGCAATCCCGCCAATACGGAACAGCGATCACCCAGGCTTTACGTGTGCTGGCGCGCACCGAGCGCACCGCACGCATGATGCGGCTGGAAGAGGCGGCCGCCAAGTTATCGGTAAAGATCACCATGCCCATGATGCTTTTCATTCTGCCCACGGTGCTGATCGTAGCGGCGGGGCCGGCTATCTTGAGCCTGATGGATGTATTCAGCGGCAAGTAGCAAAGCCCGTTCACCTAGAAGAAGAGGATACTGATGATGACCCCAACCCCATGTGGATCTCTTGATGTTCTGCGACATGGCAGGTTTGTCGCCGGATTGTTCCTGGCCGCCGCATTGGCCGGCTGTGCGGCGCCCGGTCCGAGCACCCAGGTGCAGCCGCTGACCGCTTTTGACAATGAGGCTATGCAGGCCAGCGACTTGCGCATTGCCGACAGTGCTTTGCAGGGCGGCGACATGGATGTGGCCTTGTCCATTTACCATCGTCTCACCCAAAGCCACCCCACCTTGATCCAGGCCTGGACAGGCTTGGCCGCCGCGCATTTTCTAACCGGCGAGCTGGAAGCTGCAAAGATGGTTTACAACGAGGTGTTGCAGCGCTTTCCCGACCAGCAGCTTGATGCTCGCCTGGGCTTGGCGCGCATCGCTTTGCGTCATCGCCGGCTTCCCGAGGCGATGGCGCATTATGAATCCATCCTGGCGCAAAGCCCCGACCACCCCTTGGCTCTGGCAGGCCTGGGCGTAGCCTACGATCTGGCCGGCAATGCCGGCCAAGCCCAGGCCACCTATCGCCGCGGCCTAAGCGCCTACCCCGATCACGCGGCATTGCGCGCCAATCTGGGCTTGTCGCTGGCGCTGGGCGGCCAGCCGCGCGAAGCCGTCAACATCCTGTTGGGCGTCACAGGGGTTTCGAGTCAGCTCCCTCAGGGGCGTAACAACCTGGCATTTGCCTACGGCCTGCTGGGCCGTGATGATGCAGCCGAAAGCATACTCATGACGGAACAAGCGCGCGGCACAGCGCAGGACAATCTGGAGTTCTACCGTTATGTACGCACTCGCATGAATCTTCAGGCCGCGGCTGCCCAGACGAGCGAGCTATGAAGTTCTGTGTCAGGCACAAGATCGGGCGGCCTCCCGCCAAAGTGCGGTCCAGGCCCATTGCACCGTTCTCCGGCTGTAGCGCGGCAGCCGGTCCAAACCCCGTGGTCGCAGAGGTTGCCGCGCGTAATGCGAAAGGGGCCACTACGAAACCGTGCGGCAGGTCCAAAGCGTGGCTGGCCAAATCCTGGAATCGGCTGCGCCGGCTGAGTAGGGCGCAGCGGGGTGTTGCGGCGCTCGAATACGCCCTGGTTGCGCCATTGCTGTTCGGTGTGATTTTCGTGGCCGTTGAAACCACTGTCATGCTGTTTGCTGATTCGTCACTCGAAACCGCGGCCAGCCGCGTAACCCGTATCGGCAAACTTGGTGTGCCTGAAGGCATGAATTGCGAACAAGCCGTGCGTGCCGAAATGGAGCGCATCTTGTCGCGCTGGGTATCCAGCCCCGAAGAATTGCGCGTCGACGTCAAGCTCTACGAGCCCGGCGTGCCTTTTGAGGACGTGGACGATGAAGCTTACGAGCCCGTGTGCGACGCCGGCGAACGCGGTGACATGGTCATGTATCGCCTGGGCTTTGATCGGCCGGGGTTGACTGGTTTCGTGACTTGGCTGGGTGTCGACGTATTGCGTTTTGAGCGCATTGTGGTGATTCAGAACGAACCATGACCATGACTACATCTTGCTTGTTCAACGCGGACCACGCCCAGGTCGTCACGGCCGGGGGCTCTGCGGCCTGTTCCAGGGACGCGCGCAAGAGCAGCGGCTTGCGGCGCCTGTGGCGTTCAGAGCGTGGCATAGCGGGGCTGGAGGCAGCGCTGATCATTCCGCTGATGGTCTTCATTATTGTCGGCACGCTAGAGCTGTATCACTACTTTCGTGCTGCCGCCATTCTCGACCGTGCAGCTTTTACGATGGCGGATGGGGTAGCCATGCAACGCGAGCTTTTCGACGGCGGAGCGTGCGACAACAGCGATGACATCTGCACCTATGGCGCCATTGCCCAAGACCTGCTGACGCCGCTGGATTTTTCCAGCCATGGCTGGATTATTGTCAGCGCCTTCGCGGCAACCGAACCGTCCAGCGGCAGCAACCCGCCGCCCGTCAGTTGGAAGAGCGGCTCCGAATGGAACAAGCGCTTCGCCGGAAGCGGCACCGGCGGCACGGCGCCCGACTCTTTGCTTGAGCCATCCAGCGGATTCCCACCGGCAAACGAGGGTGATACCTTGATCGTGGTCGAAGTGTTCTACGATTTCGAGCCCTTTGCCCTGAGCTCTGCGTTCTGGGAAGCGCTGGCCGGGCAGCGCCGCATGTACAGCCGTGCTTTTTATCGTCCCCGCTTTGCCGAACTGCGGGAATTGAGTTGAATAAATGCCCAGCGACTGGAGACCACCATGACGCGACATAAGCCCCTGCGCAACCTCTTCAGACAGCTTCGCCGCGATGAGCGCGGCGGCGTGGCGCTGACCTTTCTGGTTTCGACCACCGTGCTATTGGGCGGCTCTTTCGGCGCCATCGACCTTATTCGCTACAACGTAGCCCAGAATCGCTTGCAGAACTCGCTGGACGCCGCCGCCATCTCGGCAGGTCGCAACCTGGCCAACCGCACCCCCACGCCGGGCACCCCCGAAGCCGAGGCCTGGGTAAACGATGCGCGTAATTTCTTCAGCAGCAATATGCCCAATCGTTACCTGGGCAGTTCGGTGCTGCAGGACGACCTGCAAATCAGCTACCGCGAAGAAAGGACGGGTATTTACATTACCGGCCAGTTTGTCGAGATGAGCGCCGTGGGCGACTTGCCCTTGATCAGCACCGGTTTCCTGAAAGTCACATCTTTCGATTTGGCGGCGAGCAACCAGGCTGTACGCCGAACCCGAAACGATCTTGAAGTGGTCATGGCCCTGGATAACTCAGGCTCCATGGACCGCGACTCGCCCTCGCGCCTGTCGGTGCTGAAAACCGCCGCCAAAGACCTGGCCGCCACCATACTGGGCGCGACCAGCGTGCCAGGGGCATCGCAACGGGTGTTTGTGGGACTCGTGCCGTTTACCGATGTGGTGAACGTACGCGATTATGCGTTGGATGGCGGGTGGCTAAGCCACCCCGCCGTACAGCAAAACTATCTTGAAAACCGTTGGTCGGGCTGCATTGTAGAGCCCAAAGGTAACTGGTCCAGCAGCAATCCGGCGCCTGCGCAGGCCCTTGCGCCTGATGCGGGCTTCCAGCCCTTGCATCTGACCTACAGCTATGACATGACTCCCAACAATCTGCCGAACCATGCTCGCTTGGCAGCCAGTACTGCCGGCAATCCGAACCCCGTCGCGTTCAACGGCTTGGCTCTGAATCGCGACCGGCGCATCGTGGCAAAGCGGCAATCAGACACAGAGTTCCGGGTGAACCTGGCGGTGGACACGCAATACTGCCTGGAAGGAAAGGCCCGCTTTCTTAATAACCAACAAGCCGCCATGGAATCGGCCATCGACGCTATGGTGGCCAATGGCGGTACAGGGGTGCCGGTGGGCCTGCAATGGGCCTGGCGCATGCTGCATCCGGCCTGGCGCGGGGCCTGGGGTGATAACGAGATGCCTCGCGACCCCGAGCCCGCCGTCTTGAGCAAGGTCATCGTGCTGTTGTCGGATGGCCAGAACGAACCAGTGGGCGATGGACGCAGGCAGGTCTTGACGAATCAGAACAACAACAGACGTGCGGAATACCAGCTTGTTTATCGGTATCAGGAATGCGCCGCCACGCGCAGGGGTTCATGTACCAGCTGGGAAACAGCCGAGCGCCAGCAAAGCGTCAACGTGGATGTTACCGCGCCCACGCATGGCAGCGGCCAGGGACAATGCCCGGCGGCAGGGTTGCGCATGCTGGATCCCATTGCCGCCCAGCCCAATAATTACAGCAGTACTTCCGGCAACTGCAACAACACGGCCAACAGCATTGGCTATGGCGGCTCCAACCGGCAAAACACAGCCGCCTACAACAGCTACATGGCTCAGCTGTGCACCAACGTGAAGACCGACGGCAATGACATCAAGGTCTATACCGTCACCTTGGGAAACGATCTGCCTGAATCCGCACGCACCTTGATGCGCAGCTGTTCAAGCGGCGCGGGCTACTACTATAACGCCCAGAACGTCAACGACCTGCCACAGGTTTTTGCGTCGATTGCCGGAGCCTTGACCGAACTGCGCCTGACTCGATAACCGGCCGGAAGAGGTTCGCAGTATCGATGCCTTACTGTGGCCTTTTGAATTGCTCGCGGGCCAGGTTGACTTTGTGCCTGACCACGCACTTTAGGGCATGATCGTTAACGAGCCCCATTGCTTGCATAAACGCATAGGCTGTCGTGGGGCCCACGAACTTCCAGCCCAGCTTTTTCAAATCTTTCGAAAGCGCTATGGATTCGGTGGATGTCGAAGGTATCGGCGACTGGGTTGGCGCGGCCGAACTGGGCTCGTACCGCCAGAAAAAGGCGGCTAACGAGCCTTCGCGCCGAACTATTTCCTGGGCACGCTTTGCGTTGTGAATGACGGCTTCTATCTTGCCTCGATGCCGGATAATACCGGAGTCTTGCAGCAGGTGAGCGACGTTGTGCTCGTCGAAATTAGCCACCTGGTCGAAATCGAAGCCATGAAAAGCCGCGCGGAAATTTTCTCGTTTGGCCAGGATGGTTCGCCAGCTAAGGCCGGATTGAAATCCTTCCAGGCATAGCTTTTCGAACAGACGCAGGTCGTCGTCTACCGGAAAACCCCACTCGGTATCGTGGTAGTGGAAAAATTCCGGTGCTGATGCACACCAGCGGCAGCGTGGCAGGCCGTCGGGGCCTGGGAGGGTCTCGTCCATTATTTAAGTTTCGTGGCTTCCCATGACTGATTTCCGTCTATGGTACCGCGCATTTTATCGCCGTCTATCTCGCCTTCATAGCGTTGCCCATTGACATTGAACGCTACGTTTTTGCCGTGCACGCGCGCCTCTTCCAACGGAGTGGCCTGATCGCCTTCCTGCACTTGGCCTTCCAGTTTCTGAAATTTCTGGTCCAGCACCAGCCTCTTGTCGTTTAGCTGCCAGTCGCCTGCGACTTTGGCCGGCACCACCCATTTGTATGCGATGCAATGTCCTGAACAATCTTCGCTGGCCATGCGGGTGTCGTCGGGCTCCCAATCCTCCATCAGGAAAGAGTTCGATACGACACGGGTGCCTGGCGGCATGTCCAGCAAGGTGGGACGCAGGCGCATGTTCAGCTTGGGCAGCAAGAAGAGGGTGACCACGGTGGCGTCGGAGAAATCGGATTCGAAAATATCGGCCTGCTCAAACGAAACGCGGTCGGCCACATTTTCTTGCCGAGCTGCGCTTTGCGCCATGGCGACCAGGTCGGGGTTGTATTCGATGCCCCGCGCCGTGATGCCGCGTTTCGCGGCAGATATGACAGTGCGGCCATCGCCGGCGCCCAGGTCAACCAATTTGTCGTCGGGCTGGAGCTCGGCCATGTCTAGCATGATGTCGACGAGATCTTGAGACGTTGGCACCCACACGACATCTTTTCCAACTTGCCCTACAGTGGGTTGGTAGGTCTTTTCTTCGGCTGCGGTGTCCTGCGCCCATGCCGGGCCGGCCGCCACGAAGGCGCCAAGTGAAGCGCATGCCAGAATTTTAAGCAGATGTCGTTTCATCATAGAGTCTCCTGAGGGAAGTGTGTGGTTCAGATTTTAAATTCGCCCGGCGCCCTGTTGTGCTCTACCGCCTAGTCTGCCGGAACGGTTTCGTCCTTTCGCTTGAGCAGAAGTATGGGCAGGCCCACAAGCAGTACGACAAGCCCCACCCAGGCCGAATCGCCGGTGTGGCGCAGGCTGGCATGGAGCATGTATAGACAGGTCAGGCAAAACAGGGCGGGTGTCAGCGGATATAGCGGAACGCGGAACGGAAGGGTTTGTTCCGGATGACGCCAACGCAGAACAAATAGCCCGAACCCCACCATCAGCAGAAAGCCCCAAAAGACCGGTGCCGTGTAGTCGACCATGGCCTTGAAGCCGTCAGGCGTGGCCGCTCCCATGCCTATCAGGCATAGCGCCAGCGTAGCTTGCGCAAGTTGCCCGTTGACGGGTGCTTTGCCACGGCCATCCCATTTGCCCAGCCAGCGCATGACTTTCAGGTCGTGCCCCAAGGCATAGAACACACGCGCACCGGTAAAAATTGTGGCGTTCAGGGTAGAGACGGCCGCCACAACAATCGCCAGGGTTACGATGATCTCGCCGGGGGGGCCCGCCACCACCCGCATCATGTCCGCCGCCACGGCATCCGAGCCTTGCAGGCCTTCTAGCCCCAGTATCTTCAACATGGCCAGGTTGGCCAGTGTATAGAGAACGACCAGAATCAGCGTGCCCAGGCACAGTACCTTGACGATGTTGCGTGGTGCGTCGTGCAGTTCGCCGGTTAGATACGCCGCCTCGTTCCAGCCGCCGTAGGTGAGCAGGACAAAAATCATGGCCATGCCGAGCGCCGCGGTTTCGGTGGGGGGATGAGCAGGCGGCGGCCCGGCTTCGCCAGGCGAGCCCAGCAAGCCGAAGAGGATGATGGCGGCGATGGCCGCAATTTCGATGAAGGTGACAACTACCTGCAGGTTTTTGCCCTGCGTGGTGCCGATGACGTTGACCCCGGTGAACAATATGACAGCACTGGCCGCATACAACGCCGAACTGTGCGGGCCCAAGGGGACGACTTGCGTGAGGTAATCGCCCAGTATGAACGCCACGGCGGCGATGGCGCCGGTTTGAATGACGGTACAGCGGGCCCAGCCGAACATCAGGGCCGTTGATCTGCCATAGGCCCGGGAAAGAAAGTGGTATTCGCCGCCGGCGTGGGGATGAGCTGCGGAAAGCTCAGCGTAGCAAAGCGCGCCAATCAGCGTCACCAGCCCCCCAACCACCCAGACCGCGATGAACATCCATTCGGTGTCGACGCTGCCCGCCACGATGGAAGGCGCCCGGAATATGCCTATGCCGACGACCAAACCCACCATGATCGTGACTGCGTCGAAAACTGATAATTGGGCCTGCGGCTGGGATGTGACGCGAGTGGTCATGCTGTCCTTCAACGTGGCGGTTACCTACAGCACGAGGCCGCTGGGCGGCCTCGATGGTGAATGCAACCCGCGACAAAGTCGATCGGGCGCAATTTCTTCCGACCGCCGCCTTCAAAGAAAGTTCAGAATAGAGTTTCGTAATTGCCCGAATCGCATGGGTCACGCGTCCCAAGGCGGCGGTAGTATAGAGATTTTATTCTTTGGATGGGAGCGAAATGTGGGCGATGGCCTAGCTACCGCAGAGGTATGGTCTGAAGACTTTCCACGACTCTTTTTGGACAATGTATGAAACGCGTTATTGCCAACTGAGCAGGCGTTTCTCAAGCGCGTCCATGAATGCTGTGACGCCTAATCCCAGCAGTGCCAGGACGAGCAGAAGCCCCAATACGCCATCCATGTTGAACGTCGACCCTAGATAAGACACTTGTTGGCCCAGGCCGTGTTCGGAGGCGATAATTTCACACCCAACCACTCCTAACAAGGCATAGATCAGTCCGAGGCGCAGTCCGGAGAATATCACGGGTATTGCGCTTGGTAGCGTCACGGAACAAAAAATTCTGGCTGGAGATGCCCCGAGGGTCCGCGATAACGTGACCCAGTCAGTGGCTACGCCTCGCACTCCAGCGGTGGTGCTGGATAGAACAATGAAAAAAGTAAGGCTGAAACCGACGGCGATCTTTGACCCGATTCCAAGGCCGAACCATAATAGAAATAGAGGCGCCAGGGCAATTCGCGGCATCGCGTTAAATGCGGAAAGGTAGGGACTTATAAATTTTTCAAAACGGGGAAGGGTCACAAATATCAGCCCTATGAACAGCGCTGCGGCGCTTCCAAGAATGAAAGCGATGGCCGTGGCCGCCGCTGTCCAGCCGAGGTCCTTCCAGATGCGTGCTGAAACAAAGAAGCCGTCCCACAAAAAGTGGGCGATTCCCAATGGCGAACCGAACAAAGCCCTGTCAATCCAGCCCTGTGTCGCCCCCCACTCCCACAGTCCGAGTACAGCGGTCAGGAAAATGATATGAGCCTTAAGCGCGCTCAGTGGAAGCCGCAATGAAAGTTTGCGAGGTAGGGTTTGTGTTATTTGAGTCATAGTTCGAGGGAGTTCCAAAGTTCCGTGTAAAGCTCATGGAAACGAGGCTCATTTTGTAGTGCGCGGCTTGATCTGGGGCGGGATAGGTCCACGGTCACATCCTTGACGATACGTCCCGGTCGAGCGCTCATCACTATGACACGGTCGGAAAGCGCAATGGCCTCGGCCAGATCATGAGTTATGAATAGCACTGTTCGGCGCTCTTTCTGCCAAAGCGACATCAACACGTCTGCCAAGACGATCTTGGTTTGTGCATCCAAGGCGCCGAATGGCTCATCCATGAGAAGTATGGGCGAATCAAGAGCAAAGGTCCTGGCCAAGGCGACTCGCTGCCGCATGCCATGGGACAGTGCCTTAGGAAGCGATTCTTCGAAGCCTCGCAAGCCTACCGAAGCTAAGATGCTCATGGCTTTTGATTGCGTCGTCTCTTTATCGATGCCGCGCAGTTCCATGCCATAGCTGGCGTTGCCGAGCGCGGTGCGCCAGGGTAGCAGGCAGTCACGCGCAAACATGTATGCCACATTGGGGTTGCTTATTTTGGGCGAGTCACCAAGAATAGACACGTCGCCGGAGTGAGGCTCGTCGAATAGGCCTGCAACCAGATTCAAAAGAGTTGTCTTTCCGCACCCACTAGGCCCAACGATCGAAACGAACTGGCCATGCGGAATGTTGATATTTACATTCGACAGCGCCGTTACGTCGTTTGCAAACTTTACAGTGACGGAACGTATGTCTACGGCTGTAGTCATGGCGTGTCCTTTATCGCGGTTGCGTTGGGTCGGAAAGAAGCAAAGTGCGTGTATCGAAAGGAGACTTGATCTGCTTTGTGCGATACAGGAAGTCCGCCATCTGCTGCAGGGCTTGTGGATCCAGCGTAAACCTGACCGCCCCTTGTGTATTGCGCAGCGCAGTTTCGATGATTTCGTCAGCCTGGGGGTTGTTGATCGGGAACCTTTGTTTAGCAATGTTTACGACCGTATTCCACTTCTCTGGGTCGGTGTAGTATTTTTCCGCATCTTTGAATGCGGCTTCCAGAGCGGCGACTATCTTCGGGTTCTTTTCGGCATATTCGGCTCGGATGAAGTTAGGTGCTGCTGCGCCGTTCAAGTCGATCAGCTCCTCGGGCCCTTGGCCTTTGCGCATGTCTACAGCGATGTCGCAAGTATCGAGTACGGTACAAAAGGCTGCTACTGGCTCGAAAGCCAGCAAGGCATCCACCTGCTTGTGTTGCAAGGCGGAATAGGCAGTATCGGGTCCGCCGACCGCAACCATAGTGAAGTCATCCGTGGACATGCCGGCGCCGCGTGCTAGTGCTGCAAATTGGTACTCTGCGGCGCTGCCTCGGGCAGCTACGCCTATCTTCCTGCCTTTCAACTGGTGCATGACGGCTGGATAATCTGCATCGCTGATATCGGCGTTAACATGCTTGCCGGTCGCCAGGAAGAAATTGGTGTCTGCCAAGGCATTGCCAAGCACTTTCAAGTTCATGCCTCGTGCGGCGGCCAGCAACCCGCTGTCGGCGCCGGCGGACGCAACATCGATACTGCCTCCAACCAGAGCCTGAATAGCCAACGACGCGGATGGTATGGTTTGCAAGGTGCACGTGAGACCATGGCTCTCGCAGATTTTCTCGTCTACCAGAACGCGTGCCATGGGGTTGCCCACGCCTGGAAAGTCGTTAATGCGCACTACCGGCATCTTGTCGGCAGCATGCGACAGGCCCGACATGAGGATCAGGGCAGAGGCCGAGAAGTATTTCAGAAGCATTAGGGGTTTCATTGTCATCCTCCATTCGCGAAATTGATTTGCTTTATTTAATAATTTTCAACTCGGTATGATTTTATTTAGCTCAAGGCCGGGGTTCGGTGCTGCGCCACGTACAAAGGATTAAGCGTGGGGGATACGACCAGTTCGTTGACGCACGTACTTGTAGGAAGCTCAGACAACATAAGGATTAATCGTCCGATGTCGCGCGGCTGGAGAAAACGCTGTCGCTCCTCTTCGGTAGGAGGCACAGGGCGCTGATCAAGAAATGGAGTGGATACTTCGGCAGGGCAGAGGGCGCAGGCTCTGATATTGTTGACGCACTCTTCTATATTGATCGATTCTGTGAGGGCGACGACCGCATGCTTGGCTGCCGTGTAAGCGCTACCGGCAGCCCGCACGACATTCTTGCCACCCCAAGAGGCGATATTTACAATCAGGCCATCTCGGCGCTTTCGCATGGATGGTAGGACAGCGTGGGCGCAATATAGAGTTCCATTAAGGTTTATCTCAATCATTTTTGCCCAGTCCGCCATGGATACCTCATTGAGATATCGTCGCGGGATGTTCGAGCCTGCATTATTCACTAGAACATTAATCGCCCCTACGGACTCCTCTATTTGCTGGACGGCAGCCGCCACAGCATTGGCGTCCGAAACATCCAGTGGAACTGCATGACAGCGCCCGCCAGCACTTGTGATGCTGTTGGCCGCCTCCTGAAGCCGTTCCGGTGTCCGTCCACTAAGGACTACTGTTGCACCGGCTTCAGACAGTACTTGGGCTGTGCCCAAGCCGATCCCGCTGGCTCCTCCGGTAATCCATACCACTCTGCCTTGCAATGAACCGCTCATTGGTGATTGTCTCCATGTAATCAAAATAATGTGTACTGCCGTTCTCGCTTATTGATGTTGAGAGTTCAGTTCTCTATCTCGGAGTTTCGGTCGCGCGAATACAGTCGAATAAAAGCCGCGACGCCTTCATCGATCCAGTGTTCGACTTCGTCCTCGCTCATATTCCAATTGGGATCGATCAGTTTCGTGCGATGCGGCATGCCCAGGGTCAGCCCCCAGAATCGGCTGGTCGCCACGTCCAGGTTGTCGATTTCTAATAGGCCTTGCCTCGCCTGAGCCGCGATGACGGATTTGAATCCCGCTATGACTTTCTTAGGGCCATGCTCGTAAAAGCGCTTGGTCAGAGACGGAAAGCGCGTGAACTCTGCTATTGCCAAACGTTGAAGTGCAATTAGGTTTTCAGAAAGAATGACTGCGGCGGCGTGTTTGGCCAAAGCGCATAAGTCTATGTGTACCGACTCAGAATCGGAGGCATCCGGTGCGGCAACCAATACACGGTTTGCGACATCATCCAAAATGGCGTCGAAAAGCTGTTCTTTGGTGTCGAAGTAGCGATACACAGTCGGTTTTGACACCTCGGCCCGTGCGGCAATGACGTCCATGCTCGCGCCTACAAACCCCTCTTCTTTAAATACTTCTGCTGCGGCCTGAAGTACAGCAATGCGTTTTTCGTTACTACGGCGTTTCCGGCCGTCGATCTTGGGGCGCACTGAGTTGTCACTTGGGGCGAATGCTCTGGAACTCGCGGAGTTGGTCATGCATGTTCTCCGAATATTTATAATTGGAACGCAAGAAACTATAACTATACAGTTTAGTAATGTCAAGGTAATGATCGAGTTCTTAAGTTATTAAAATATAAGGGTTTTGCCTAATGTTCCAGCAAGCCGTCTGTCCTTAATATAACTATACCGTTTAGTAAATATATGGAGGGAGCATGCTCTGCGAGGTGCCGCAAGGAAAATGGATAGACGGCTTTGCTCAGGCGCTTGGGCGCTGTGGCATTTCGCGCGGTACGCGCGTCGCCTTGTTATCAGAAACTGAATCACGACGCTTGAATATAGAGCTATGCGAGTTGGCGCTGGACAGGCTTGGAGCTCGCTGGGTGAGCATCCGGGTTCCGTCACCGCCACAGGGCGAGGTCATCCCTGTACGCTCCACCGGATCATCAATTGCCCTTAAAGACAATCAATTGGCTGTCCGTGCGATTTCAGGCGCGGAAGTCATCATTGATGGATCGGTCGAGGGGCTCCTCCACTCTTCAGAGCTGAGCGAAGCGCTGGCAAGCGGCGCGCGTATGTTGATGATCAGCAACGAGCACCCAGATGTGCTGGAGCGTATTGCTCTGGGGCCTTCTCTGAAAGACGCTGTGTTATCTGCACGTAAACAGCTTACGGCAGCCAACACCATGGTGGTGGAGTCGCGCCACGGTACAAAGTTGCGCGTCGATCTGGCTGAGGCGGTGGTCGGAGGAAACTGGGGTTACTGCACGGAGCCAGGCACACGAGCTCACTGGCCTGGCGGCCTTGTTGCGTGTTTCCCGCGTGCGAGGTCCGTTTCTGGACAGATCGTATTGGCACCGGGCGACGCCAACCTCACGTTCAAGCGTTATATCGAGCAGCCGGTTCATCTCACGCTGGAGAACGACTACGTGGTGGACATACAAGGCGAGAACCTCGACGCCGAGCTCATGCGTAGCTATCTGGCAGCATGGCAGGAACGTGACGCCTACGCCGTTTCCCACGTCGGTTGGGGGCTCAATCCCGCGGCAAGATGGGAGTCTCTGGCTATGTATGACCGAGCCAATATTAACGGAACGGAACTACGCGTATTTTCCGGAAATTTTCTTTTCTCGACCGGCGCCAATGAGCACGCCGGACGACACACAAAAGGGCATTTCGACATTCCGATGCGCGGATGCTCTATCTATCTGGATGGCAACCCTGTAGTTGTGGATGGCCATCTACATCCTAAAACTGAATGGAGACACGATGAAACCTGAAGCGCCATACCGCGCCGCTCCCGAAATGAGCCTTGACCTTACTCCCGAGCAGCAAGCTCTCATCGAACAGATGAGAGATCTAGGCCAGAATCGGTTTCAAGCGCGCGCTGCCCAATACGACAGGGATGCTTCCTTCCCGACCGAAAACTACCAAGATTTTCGTGAGACGGGCTTTCTAGGTTTATGCATCCCAAAGGAATACGGTGGGATGGGTGCGTCCTTTCAGACGTATATGCTGGTTGCGGCAGAATTGGGACGGTGGTGCGGCCCGACAGCTTTGACGTTCAATATGCATACGTCGTCCACGATCTATCCCGGAATACTGGGAGAAAGCGTACCCATGAATCAAGCAGAGCGCGCAGAGCAACATCGCTTATGTGAACATCATTTCGATCGCATCTTGAACGAAGGGAAAATATACTCGCAGCCCTTCTCCGAGACTGGTCAAGATTGGACGACCCGGCCTTATGCCACCTCGGCTGCGCGGGTGGACGGGGGATGGATCGTTAATGGCAAGAAAGTGTTCGCCTCATTGTCTACTGCAGCGGACTACCATGGAGTGGTATGCACCGAAAAAAACGAGGGCCCGCCACGTTTCGAAGACACGTTGTTATTGGCGGTCTCGACTCACTCTGAAGGCTTGAGCATTGTGGGGGACTGGGACCCACTGGGCATGCGCCCCACAGTGTCACGCACTGTCATTTTGAAAGACGTTTTCGTACCAGACGGCGAGCAAATCATGCCACGAGGTACTTATTTCACGACCCGCTCGGCTTGGCCTCACTCCTTCATTACGATTACCCCGGCTTATATGGGTATTGCACAGGCCGCGTTCGACTTTACGGTGAGCTATCTCAAGGGCGAGGTAGAAGGCATGCCTCCGGTGAAGCGGCGCCACTACCCGACCAAGCGCATGGCTGTAGCAGAAATGTCCATCATGTTGGAACAGACCTGGGCAACATATCTGCGCGTTATCTCTGAGGCGAAGCCAAAACCCTCCAGAGAGGAATTGATACGTATGTACGTAGCGCAATACACCGTGATGGAGAATAGCGCGAAAATCAGCCAGCTTGCCATACGTACCTGTGGTGGGCAGAGCATGCTGCGCAGTTTGCCCTTGGAGCGCTATTACCGAGACAGCCGCTGCGGTTCGCTCATGTTGCCGTTCACGGCTGAAATATGTCTTGAGCGGATTGGCTTGCTTTCCTTGTACACCCAGGAAGAAATGGCGAAGCTTCCGTTGCCTCAACCGGACTGACAAATGAATAGTTCAGGTTCACTGGGCCTCAAGGCCGAGTTCGTCCCAGGAAATCCTCGGCTTGCCATAACGCATGCTGGTCAGGGCGAAGTGGTGTTATTTTTGCATGGAATAGGTGGGAATCGCACTAATTGGACGGAGCAGCTTGCTCGATTTAGTAGTTCGTTCCACGCCATCGCATGGGACATGCGCGGTTATGGCGATAGCGACGATTATGAAGGTCCTTTTCGTTTCGAGGATGCTCGGATGGATATTGATCGCATCCTGGATCACTTCAAGGTAAAAGGTTGCCATCTGGTGGGTTTATCGTTAGGCGGACGCATCGCTTTCGATTATGCATATCATCAGTCCGGTAAAGTCATTTCGCTAACCGCTTGTTCAGCGGTGCCCTTTAGCGCCAACATGGAAGCGGAGGTTAGAAAAGCCTTCCTCGCCACGCGTCAAAAGCCGTTACTGGAAGGTGGCACCCCTGCTGACATTGCGCCTGGCGTAGCGGATAGCCTAGCGGGCCCTCGCTGCAGTCCGCCTGCGCGCCGGGCGCTGGTTGAGAGCATCAGCGCGCTGCACGCAGAGTCTTACTTGAAAATGCTCGAAGCGGTCTCTTTACCCATGAAAGAATATCCGGTGAATGAAATCTGCGTACCCACCCATATAGTTGCTGCAGAGAACGACAGTCTTTTCCCACCGTGCAATCTGCGACAAATTGCTGACGCTATTCCCGGTGCTCAATACTCGCTACTGCCTTTTGCCGGGCACCTTAGCAATCTGGAGTTCCCAAAGGCGTTCAATGACGTGACTCACGCATTCATCAGCCTCCATGCTCAGGCGTGCACCGGTATCCAGCCCCATTCGATAGAGGAGGAACGTCGTGGCCAAGCCTTATGAAACTGACGCCAAAGCGTTACGCCAAGTACTGGCTTCATTCGCGACCGGCGTAACGATAGTGACTACTAACGACACTTCTGGCGAGCCCGTGGGAATTACTGCAAATAGCTTCAGTTCTGTGTCCCTTTCCCCTCCGCTCGTGCTTTGGAGTCTGGCCAAGAGTGCTTTCAGCAGGTCCGCATTTGAATCGAATGGCTACTGGGCGGTTCACATTCTGGCGCATGATCAAGAGGGCCTCTCGAATCGTTTTGCGCGTTCTGGCGAGAACAAGTTTGCAGGGTTGGCACTCGAGTCCGGCATCAATGACCTTCCATTGATTCCAGGGTGCGCCGCCCGACTGCAATGCAAAACCGCTTTGCAGTACGAAGGGGGAGACCACATCATATTTGTGGGAGAGGTTGTGCAATACGAAGCTATTAGTGCTTCGCCACTCGTATTTCACGCGGGACGCTACGCCATGGCGGTCCAGAATGCACAAGCTCTGTCTTTGTCGAAGGTGATGAAAAATCCATCGATCGGCCATACCGAGGATTACATTGGCTATCTGCTATGGCGCGCTTACTTTCAGTTCTTTGCGAAGCTGCGTGATTATCTGGCACAACAGGACATCGCGCCCGTGGAGTACTACCTGCTTTGCGCGCTGGCCGTACACGATGGGCGTACGTTGGAAGAAATAAACGAGGTCAACGTATTATCCGGTGCGGCAGCAACTCGGGAGACCGTTGCGTCGTTGCGTGAAAAGGCCTTCATTTGCACGCGTATCGAGGGAGGAAAGGTTCATCTTCATCTTACGGAAGAAGGCTATTTGCGCAGCCGTGCCCTTATGAGCCAGGCCAGAGAGCTGGAAAATGAGGCCGAACTGGCCATTGGTGCTGGCGATACATTGGCTTTGAAATCGTTACTCAAGAAACTAATCACACATACTCCAGTGGGGGTTCCGCACCCATGGGACAGCCTACCTGATGATCAGAATATTGAGAGCGGGGTCGCCTGATGGCAGATTCTTCCGTCGTCATGCTTGTAACATTCCGCGTGCTGCCTGAGGAGGAAGGGGCGTTCAACAGGTGGTATGACACTCAACATCTGCCCCAGCTCTTATCCATAGTTGGATTTCGTTCCGCTCGGCGATTGGTCAGGTGTGGCGACCCTCATCATTATCTGACCATGTACGAAGTTGAAAATGAACGGGTATTCGAGACCGAGGCGTTTCTTGCTTGGAAGACTTCACCGGCCGCGAGCCCGCCAAATGATCAATGGGTCTTGGAGTTTCACAGGGCCACCTATACGACTGTAGGAGCAGCTTCGAAGGAAGGCAAATGACGTCAGAAATTGCAATTGCAGATGTTGAAATATTTGTCCTCCGCGCACCGGCTGTGCCGCCGGTGCAAACTTCCTTTGGCGTCATGCACACTCGTCCAGCACTTCTGGTGCGAGTAAGAGACAAGTCTGGCTGCCACGGCTGGGGCGAGGTGTGGTGTAACTTTCCCAGTGTGGGCGCCGAGCATCGTGCTCGTATGATACTCGAGTACGTCAAACCAATAGTCATCTCCCAAGCATGGCGAGATCCTCGTCAATGCTATGACGCATTGAGTTCACGATTTGAAATTCTTGCGCTGCAAAGCGGCGAGCCAGGCACTTTGCACCAGATCGCCGCGGGTGTCGATATGGCGATTTGGGATATGGCTGCCCGTCGTGCAGGGCTGCCGCTTTGGCGTTTCATTGACGGAAGTGCCGGCGAAGAGTTACCCAGAATTGCTGTTTATGCCTCAGGGCTGAACCCACAGTACCCCGAACGCCTTGCCGCAGAAAAATGGGCTGAAGGCCATCGTGCGTTCAAACTTAAAGTGGGTTTCGGCCAGTCGGTGGATGAACACAACTTGCGCGCCCTGCGCGCAACGCTGGGTGAAGATGCAGCTCTCATGGCGGATGCCAATCAAGCTTGGTCATTGGATCAGGCTGTCGACTCAGGTCGGCGCTTTGAGCGTTTCGGCCTCCTATGGCTGGAGGAGCCTATACGCGCCGACTCACCTGAGGATTCATGGGCTACTTTGGCTGATGCTCAGCCCATCGCGTTGGCTGCGGGCGAAAATTTTTCCGGGATCAGCCAGTTCGATAGATTTATCAAGCGCGGTGCTTTGTCGATTATTCAGCCAGATGTGGGTAAGTGGGGCGGTTTCACCGGTTGCGTAGCTGTCGCCCGAAATGCAAACGTCCATGGAAGATGGGTATGCCCCCATTGGCTGGGCGGAGGTGTCGGTTTGATGGCTGCGATGCATCTTAAGGCTGCTGTAGGTGGCCCTGGCTATGTAGAGATCGATGCGAATCCTAATCCGTTGCGGGAAAGGTTGCTCCCGCCGGATTTTGTTGTGCGAGACGGATATATAAGTCTCACCGACAACGCCGGCCTGGGCTTTGAGCCGGACATTGAGGCGTGTGCCGAATTTATGGTCGACTTCGTCGGCGCTTCAGTATAAGTAAGCGCGCCGCGCGCCCACCGAACTAGGCTCAGGGCGCTGGGTTCGGATAGCGCTGGTGAATGGCCTGGATGGCGTCCATGGCCTCATCCGATAGCCGAACTTCAACGCTGTCAATATTTTCCTTCAACTGGTCCAGACGGGTTGCGCCCATGAGGTTGCTGATGACAAACGGCTGCTGGCTCACAAACGCCAATGCCATGGTGGCCGGCGACAGGCCTAGGTCGCGTGCCAATTGTACGTACTCGGCCGTGGCCAGTTCGGCTTGGGGCTTCATGTAACGATCAAAGCGCGTGAAGAGCGTCATGCGGGCGCCCTCGGGCCGGGCTCCGTTCAGGTATTTGCCTGCAAGTACACCCATGGCCAATGGCGAGTAGGCCAGCAAGCCCAGGCCTTCCAGGTGGCTGAACTCGGACAGGCCATTCTCGAAGCTGCGGTTGAGCAAGCTATACGGGTTCTGAATAGAGGCAATGCGTGGAAGGCCGTTTGTTTCCGCGAGCTTCAGGTATTGCGCCACGCCCCAAGGCGTTTCGTTGGATACCCCTATATGCCGCACCTTCCCGGCCTTGATGAAGTCTTGCAATACCCCAAGGGTTTCTTCGATAGGTACTGTGTATTCGTCGTCTTTCCATGGATAGCAGGGGCGGCCGAACGTTGTCGTGGTGCGATCCGGCCAGTGAAGCTGGTAAAGGTCGAGGTAATCGGTTCGCAAGCGCTTCAAGCTGGCGTCGAGCGCTTCTGTCATGTTCTTGCGATCGAGGTGTGTCTGGCCGCTACGAATATGACCGGGCCGCTTCGGGTCGGTGGCGGGGCCTGACACCTTGCTGGTGAGCACGATCTCTTTGCGTCGCCCGGTCTTGGCCAGCCACGTGCCGATATACGCTTCCGTACGGCCTTGTGTTTCGGGCTTGGGCGGGACGGGGTACATCTCGGCGGCATCCACAAGGTTCACCCCTCGCGACAAGGCGTAGTCGAGCTGCTCGTGGGCCTCGGATTCACTGTTTTGTTCGCCCCAGGTCATGGTGCCCAGGCCGATCAGGCTGACTTCAAGATCGGTGTGACCAAGTTTGCGATATTTCAATGCTGGCGCTCCGGCTGTAGAGTTTCTGGCTGCACGGCGAGGCTTCCCGCCGTTCAAATTGATGTTACCACCGCTATTTTTTAAGGTTTGCCGGCTGCGGTTTGACGGCCGATTTCTTCCATGATTTCTTGTGACGTGGTCACGTTCCTAAAATGGTGCTGCCATAATTTGATGCCAAGTTGCCCGGACCGATCAAGCGAAGAGCCAACGGTTAGATCGGTAAGCAGCGTAGGGCTCAGTCCGGCATCGAACAGTGCGAAGCCGGCCGCCAGGCAGCAGGTCTCTGTTTGAATTCCCGCCACCAGCACGCGGTCAAGTTTCCGGGCTTTCAGAAAGCGTATCGTTTCCGCAGAAGGTGCATAGCCAAACTTGACGAAAACGTGGTCAACCTCAAGCAGGCACTCGTCGTCGGCTGGCGGCGCCCAGCCGAGCTGTCTGTGGAAGGGAGTCTTGTTCTCGTCGTGGCGTTCAACAGTTGCCACCGACATTAAGTGCGGGGTCATCCGCTTCAATCCCGAAACGAGCCACGGCGGCGGGTTGAAGGCGTTTTGGACGTCGACGATAAGTAGTGCCTGATTCATGGCCAAACAATAGCGCTTTTCGGGGCGAAGCTCCAAGTCGTACGGTACGATCAAAGCTGTGTAGATGCGACCCCTGGGCCACCACCAACTCAAGGACGCCATCGTCTGCCATGAGGAAAGTATGGGTGTGTCGATGTCCGAGACGCCTTTGCTAACATTGGTACGGCGTGCTGGATATAATTTCACACGCGCCGCATCCTCGCCTGCCCGCGCTCCGTGGCAGGTCTATTCTTTTTCGGTGAACCACGTTAGCCATGAAACTCACTGCAGACTCTGCTGGTCATAAGCCAACAACCGAAGTGTGGCAGGGCGGCAGCGCGTGAGGCGGCTACTTTGGGCCGCCTTTTTGGCCTTTCTTGGCGCGTTGCTTATTACCAGCCTGTACCGGCCTGTTGCCCTGGAAGACCAGCTTGTGAGCTTGCAGGTTGAGCAAGCCATGCCCGAGTACGCCCCCGCTCTTTCTACAGAGCCGGCCGCGCTGCAGGCGCTTTTCCTGGCGTATGTGGACGACCCGATCTTATTGGCCAAAGCTCGCCTGGCGTTGCTGCGCTATCCCGAGATCGCCCGGCCCATTTTTCTTTTGTATGGCGATGATGAGACCTTTCAAGAAGGGCTGCGCAATTATGGCGAGGACGTTGTGCTGCCCATTCATTATTTCCAGGTAAACGAAGTTTTTACCCTGGAGCTGATGCAAAAGCTTAGCGACACGGCCCGATCGGCGTTTCTCGCTGTCCGCGACATGTGGCATGGCAATGAATCCTCCGGCAACCAAGGCGCAGCGCCTTTGTCGCCCGAAGACCGCGGCCGCTACGCCATCCATTTCATTCAAGAAGAGGGATACGACTTTCTTGGACAATTTGTCATGGCGCCCAATGGCCAAGTTGCGTGGGTGCAGACGGAACGTGTTCTCGAAGGCATTAACCGCTTCTTTGCAGGAGGCATACGCGGGCTAGAGACCAAGTTGCGACTCGAGGAGTCTATTGGCGTCGGCGACGTAGGCGGGGCGGCGCTTGACGTTGTCATCGGCGTCAGCGCTTTCAAGATACTTCGTATGGGCGCGGCCGCGTCCGGTGGCAGGACCCTTACGTTTTCGCAACGCTCGGCTGCGCTAGGCGCAGGCCTGTGGCGCGGCAGCGTGATCGGCATGCGGATAGTGAAGTATGGAGCTCCGGCCGTGCTGGTCTATATGGCTGTTCGCCATCCCAGCGTCATCAACTCTCTGTTGGGCAGTGCCGCAGAAAAGCTTGGCGTGCCCGTCGCCGTGGTTCAGCTTGTGGGTTGGACTCTTATTTTGCTTCCTATCCTGCTTGTGCTGCGCATTTTAATAGGGCCTCTTGCCTGGTTTTTAGCCGGTGTTGTCGCCATGCTTCGTTGGGGTGAACGAACGCTAAAAAGCCGCCCCGGCCATCACCTATGATCGCTTCTCGATTTATCATCTCACAGGAGGAGATCGAATTCACCGCCATTCGAGCCCAGGGCGCCGGTGGCCAAAACGTGAACAAGGTCTCCAGCGCTGTTCATTTGCGCTATTCCATTCCTGATTCATCCTTGCCACTGGAAATCAAGGAGCGCCTGCTTGCTCTTCGTGATCGACGTATCACCGATGAAGGCGTGGTCGTGATCAAAGCGCAGGGCAGCCGCAGCCAGGAAAAGAACAAACTGCAAGCTATCCAGCGCTTGCAGGAACTGGTCGACAGCGTTTCGCAGCCACCCAAGCCGCGCAGGCCCACCCGCCCGACAAAGGGTTCCCAGCGCCGGCGATTGGAGGGGAAGTCTGCCCGGGGCGAGGTGAAAAAACTGCGGGGGAAGGTGCTGCCATGAAGATGAACCATATCGCCGGCGGGCAGCTCCCTCGCCTGAAAGCTTTCGACGCATAGCTTACGGTTCAACTGACGTTGAAACCGCTAGGACGCGCCGCAGCGGTTTGATTCTTGCCATCAGCCAGCCAAGCGGAAGCGCAACGGCCAGGGCGATCAAGCCTCGGCCCGCCCAATCCTGATCGCTCAACAAATACGCGTTGCATAAGCGGGCCGGCTGGTCCAGGTAGATCAGGCCGACGATCGCACTCATCCAGCAGAAGTTGCCCACAAAGAACAGCTTCACGACCAACGGCGCCCGGCGTAGCGAAGCGCTGAGTATCCAGCCGCAGACCGGCAGGCCTGCATACTTGAACGCGGCGACGCGCCAATCGATCAATGCGTCGTCCAACGCTTTGGGTATCATCCAGGCCGCGCCGACAAGGCTGACCAGCAGCAAGCCCGGTACACCGTACTCGTTGTAAGACCAGGATGGTCCAGCGGCGCCGTGGGCCTCGCTGCGGCATGTGGGG